>CAZHVH010000812.1:0-1510 GCA_964535855.1 uncultured bacterium | reverse complement strand
TACTTAATCCCCACCCGAGATTGATCCCCTCTCTCCCTAAGGATGCCGCCTGGCCGTTTTGGACATGGGATAACAAATACATCGCCTTCATCACATCGGGCGTGCTCGCACTGGCGGATGTCGAAGGTGTAATCGCATCCGGGAGATGGGCGCTGGGGAGAGATGAACCTCCGTGTGATGAGATCTACGAGTGGTCGCCGGACGGAAGGAGGATCCTCTTCTCGGTCAAAGGTTATGTCTGCACGGCGGAGGTGGTCAAGGGGAGATTTAAAAATCTGCTCAACGTCAGCAATAGAAGGGCGGGCTACGCCACATGGAACGGGGATGGAACCAAGATAGCCTACGCGGCCCGTCCAGGCGATAGGGAATCCCTGGAGATCTTCATCGTTAATCCCGATGGCAGCGATCAGGTCAGAATAACGAACACGAATTACGATCACCTTTATCTGGATTGGAAGTGAGGAGATGAAGGCGGCGCTGCTTTATAAACCCGGGGATATCAGGGTTGAGGAGATCGAGGAGCCGAAGATCCAAAACCCCGATGATGTGTTGGTGAAGGTGGAGTTCGTCGGGATATGCGGTTCCGACGTCCACTACTATGCCGAGGGCCAGATCGGGGACGCTGTACTGGAAGGACCTCTCATCATAGGACATGAACCCGCCGGCGTGGTGCTTGAGATCGGATCGGGTGTCAGGTCCCTTAAGCCGGGGGACAGGGTGGCTATAGATCCGGCTATACATTGCGGCAGATGTGAACCCTGTCTTGAGGGTAATCCGAACGTGTGTTTGAACATCCGCTTCTTCGGCACACCCCCTCAACAGGGTGCTTTCAGGGAGAAGCTGGTGCATCCCGAACACTTGCTCTTCAAACTCCCTCCTGAGATCAGCACCGCCGGAGGCGCGATGCTCGAGGTGTACGGCGTGGCGATCCATGCCGTCGATCTGGGCAAGGTGAAACCCGGATACGAGGTGGCCGTTATAGGGGGTGGACCTGTGGGGTTGGCCACGGCTCAGATAGCCGCTCTGTCCGGGGCGTCCAGGATCTTCCTGAGCGAGCCGATTCCCGAAAGACGCGAGATGGCTAAGAAGCTAGGCGCCGATGTGGTGATAGATCCCACCGGATCAGATCCCGTCCGGCTCATCATGGATCTGACGGGCGGCAGGGGGGTCGATGTCGCCTTTGAGGCGGCCGGCGAGGCCGAGACCTTCCAGCAGTGCATCGATGTCTGTAAGAACGGCGGCACGGCCGTCTTCATCGGGATACCGTCCGACGACAGGATCGTCCTCACCGCCTCCAGAGCCCGGAGGAAAGGGTTGACGATAAAGATGGCCCGCCGGATGAAAAACGTCTATCAACGTGCCATCAGACTCGCCGCCTCCGGAAGGATCGATCCCGAGGCGATGATCAGCCATCTCTTCCCTCTGGAGAGGATCGCGGAGGCGTTTGAGATGTTAACGGGTGAAGGTAAGGGGGGAATAATCAAAGCTATGATAGAAATCTGAGGAGGAA
>CAZHVH010000811.1:0-1515 GCA_964535855.1 uncultured bacterium | reverse complement strand
GAACCCGTAGACAGAGTCCCCGATTACGAATTCGGCGCATGGGCTCAGACCATAGCTCGATGGCATAAGGAGGGCATGCCACAGGAGTATAACAGCATAGATCACTTCTTCCACACCGACAATATGGAATACGGCCCCAGCCCCGGCGTGCATATCGGTTTGCTGCCCGGCTTCGAATATAAGGTGCTGGAGGAGAAGGGCGATCACATCATAGTCCAGGACGGGGACGGAGCGATAGCCGAGATGCTTAGGCCGGAGCTGGGCGCCTCGATACCCAAATACCTGAGATACGCCATAGAGACCAGAAAGGACTGGGAGAGGATACGGGACGAGAGGCTTAATCCGGAAACCCCCGGAAGAATACCCGAAAACCTGGATGAGCTGTGTAAACGGAGCCTCGATGCGGATTACCCCATAACGTTGTGGTGCGGCTCGCTTTACGGCTGGATCCGCAACTGGATGGGCGTCGAGAGGATCTCAGTCACCTTCTATGACGATCCGGGATGGATCGAGGAGATGATGGATCACCTTGTCAATCTGACCCTGACCATGTTCGAAAACCTCGCGGGGAAATGTAAGATCGACCTGGGGACGTGGTGGGAGGATATGTGCTTCAACAAAGGGCCGCTTATATCGCCGGAGATGTTCTCCAGATATATGGTTCCCAGATACAAGAGAATCACGGAATTCCTGCGCAGGGAATGTGGCTGCGAGTTCCACATGGTCGATTGTGACGGCAACATACATCAGCTCGTTCCGCTGTGGCTTGAGGCGGGCATAAACGTCATGTTCCCTCTGGAGGTGGCACATAACGACGGATATGAGATCAAGAGGAGGTTCGGTAAAAGCGTGGCCATAAGGGGATACTTCGACAAACGGGCTCTGATCGCGGGCGGGGAAGCGATAGACAGGGAGTTCGAGAGATTGGAACCCCTTTTAAAAGGCGGAGGGTTTATACCCCACACAGATCACCTCGTCCCACCGGATGTGCCATGGGAGAACTATCTCTACTATCGGCGGAGGAAGTGTGAATTCATAGGCAAAACCTGATGATACTCATATTACCGAACTTTAGGAGAGTCATTTATAGTCACTTGTAGTCATTTATGGTCATTTTAAATGACGGCGAAGCCAGATGATCTATCATGCACCTCAGGTAAATCGTCCGCCGTCCACCTTCCGTAGTCATTAGTCATTTGTTGTCATTGATGGTCATTTGTAGTCATTCAAAATGACGGCGAAGCCAAATGACCTAATGACTACAAATGACGGTTGAGCTGTGGACGGCGGACAATTAGCCATAGATACTACACCCAATGGGAATAAGAGCGAAGATATTTATCCCTGTAGCAACGGAGGGGAGGATGAATATCGATCACATCAACGAGCCATTCGGCTTAGATGCTTTGCTGCATATAGAGAGATTACCCGTTTTGAGAGATGCCCGATCCTATATGATCTCCAGTTACAACAGGGATTACTGGAACGATGACAACATACCCGTGTATCTGAGGA
>CAZHVH010000810.1:0-1516 GCA_964535855.1 uncultured bacterium | reverse complement strand
AGCAACGTTCGGATAATCACTGTGAAGAAACTGAAAAGCTACTTTGAGGAGATAAAATTCAAGGGGAAGCTGATGGTCGGGGAGAACGTGAACCTGGAAACACAGTTGATGCCCGATCTGAGCGGAAGGGATATAAGCGTCGTGCTGGTTGACCCTGATGGGATAGTTCAGAGAAGCGAAGCGCTGAAGAGCGGGGAGTTCGGGATAATTCGGTGGGATTTCACCCCCAACATAGCGGGCGAATGGGAGGTCAAGTTGAGCTGGAAAGGAGATGATGCCCATGAAGGTTGCAGAGAAAGCAGAAAGGTTAAAATCGGTAAACGGATGGGTAAAGCGCTCCTGGTGTTGGGAGGGGTGGATGAGGAGTCCCCTGAATGGAGGAAGATGAAGCTGTTGGCAAATCTGGTCTACAAGAGGATGTTCCTCAAACGTGGATTGAGCCATGAGGATATCTACTACCTCAGCCCGAGCTACGAGATGGGAGATGAGGAGGTTGAGGTGGACGCCATAGCGAGCAAGGCTGAGCTGAGGAAGAGGCTGAGGGATCTGGCAGGAGAGGTGAACGAGTATGTCCCGCTGTTCATCTACCTGATAGGACACGGGAAACAGAGGAAATTCCTGCTGGAGAGCGAGATAGTCGGTAGTGACGACTATGTAACTGCGGATGAACTTGACGAGTGGCTGGATGAGCTTGAAAAGCAAAGTGGGGTCAGACAGGTGGTGGTGATAATAGACACATGCTATTCGGGGAGCTTCGTGGAACCGCTGAGCAAAAAGGGCAGAGTGGTGATAGCCAGCACGAGGGATATCGACCCAGCATTGATAACGGGAGGGATGTCGTTCACAAGTCAACTTGTGGAGGAGATATACAGGAACCACCCTTTGAAAGAGGCATTGATCTCGATATCAGAAATGTGGCGGATGGATGATCTTAGGAAGGCATATCAGATATTCTGGTTCGACGCCAACGGGGATGGGATGAGGAACAGAGCGGAGGATTACGAGGCTTTGAGGGAGGTTTACATCCCAGCGAACGTGGTGAGTCAGGTTAGCTATCCGAAGGTGATCGGGCTGTCCGATTCGGTGGAGCTTGAAGAGGGTGAGGATACGGCGAGCTTCTGGGTGAGGTTCTCGGGAACGGATTTGAAGGATGTGTGGTGTGAGATAGTCCCGCCAGGATATCGGGTCAGCGAGGAGACATATCTTAGGGATCTTGAACGTGTGGATCTGGTCTATAACGAGAGGGAGAACAGGTATGAGGGGAGATATGAAGGGTTCGTGAAGGAGGGACGATACAGGGTTCTGTTCTGGGCTGAGGACGTGAACGGGAACACAAACGAGCCCGCCTGGATCGAGGTGATGGTGAGGCGTGAGAGGAGATGGGATGTTAACAGGGATGGTACTGTAGATATATTGGATCTGGTGCTGGTGGGGAAGAACTACGGCTCATCAGGACCGGAAGGAGATGTAAACGGAGACGGAAAGGTGGATATACTGGATCTGGTGCTTGTCGGGA
>CAZHVH010000809.1:0-1517 GCA_964535855.1 uncultured bacterium | reverse complement strand
TAAGATTCAGATCATCGGCAGGGGGATCAAGGATGAACGGGTTATCGAGGCGATGTTCAAAGTTCCAAGACATCTCTTCGTCCCTGATGAGATGAAGGCACATTCCTATGCCGATACTCCATTGCCGATAGGTGAGGGCCAGACCATATCTCAGCCTTACATCGTCGCCCTGATGACGGAGCTTTTAAGGATAGGACCTCAGAGCAAGGTGCTGGAGATAGGGACCGGATCAGGCTATCAAACCGCTATACTCGCCGAGATCGCCAGGGAGGTCTACACCATCGAGATAATCGAACCCCTCCACAAGAGAGCGGTTGAGACGTTGAAATCACTCGGTTACACGAACATTCACGCCAAGTGTGGCGATGGGTATTTCGGATGGGAGGAGCACGCGCCATATGATGGGATAATGGTCACCGCTGCTCCTAAAAAGATACCCGAGACCCTGATTAAGCAGCTTAGAGTCGGAGGAAGGCTCGTTATCCCTGTGGGGGAATTCTATCAGGACCTCATCGTGGTTACGAAAACTGAACGGGGGACGATACAGGAAAGCGTTACCGGTGTGAGGTTTGTGCCCATGACCGGTGAGGCGGAGAGGGAGCCGGAGGGGATGAAAAGGGAATCGAGAAGATCATGGTGGTTTTAACGGAGGGATAAGATGATGACGCTGCTTATGATAGGTATGATGCTGATCTGTTCCACAGCCCAGACCGACGAAAAAGCGATTCGACAGCCCGCTGCCAGCGGCGACTTTTATCCGTCCGATCCGAGGGAATTGCGCCAGATGGTCGAAAATATGTTGCATAAGGCGAAAAAAGTAGAGGTAGAGGGGAGATTGCTTGCACTGATAACCCCCCATGCAGGATTGAAATATTCGGGACCGGTCGCGGCCGAGTCGTTCAAACAGCTTGAAGGTCGAAAAGGAATTAGGACGGCCGTTATAGTCGGTCCAAGCCATTACGTCGCCTTTGACGGCATCTCAGTCTATCCCGAAGGGTATTACGAAACACCGCTTGGGCTTGTGGAGATAGACTCCGATCTGGCCAAAGAGATCGCCCGGATCGATCCGAAGAGGATCAAATTCTATCCGCCGGCCCATCGCCGGGAACATGCCGTTGAGGTGGAACTGCCCTTTCTTCAGACCGTGCTTCCCAAGGCGAAGATCGTGCCGATGATCGTCGGGCTTCACGGCGCGAAAGGCGTTGAGATCCTCAAGGAGATCTTCTCAAAGCTCTTCGAACATGAGGACGTGGTGGTGATCTTAAGCGTGGATCTGTCGCATTATCATCCTTACGCTCGGGCCGTCAAACTGGATAAAACGGCTCTGGATTCCATCTGTAAGCTCGACCCGATCTCCTTCGGGGAAAACGTGGACTCCGGCAAGATAGAGATAGACAACCCCGCGGGCGTGATGGCGCTTCTGATGGCGGCGAGATCCTACGGAGAGGTTGAGGCAAGGCTTCTGAGATATGCCAACTCCGGCGATATCACCGGCGATAAATCCTCGGTCGTCGGAT
>CAZHVH010000808.1:0-1517 GCA_964535855.1 uncultured bacterium | reverse complement strand
CACCTGGTCGTGATGAGATAAACCAGGTGGTTGCCCTCCGGACGGGAGATGGGATCGCCGAGCGATCTTCCATCTCCCGTTTTTTATATCCCCTAGAGGATCCACCAGGCATAAGGTTTCGCCTCCTCGGGAAGGAGATCATCGGGGAAAGGCAACGCCAAAGCTTTGACCATCTGGGGTTTTTCCCTAAGCTCCCTGGCAAAGGCCTCGTCACGCATCCGATTCCTGTAATCCGGTTCCTGGAACGAGTATCTGAAATTAGTGTGTACGTCGTATCTCCCCTCCAGCAGCGCCACGACGTCCTCTACGAAGACGATCTCCTCATCGGTGGGGATGACAAAGACTTTCACCCTGGAGTCATCGGCAGAGATGGTGAACTCAGCGTTTCTTGATCTGGCCAGTTCGTTTCTCTTAGGATCTATCCTTATCCCCAGCTCCTCCAAACCCTCCATCGTTCTCCCCCTCACCTCAGGCGACATCTCACCGACACCGGCCGTCCAGACGATAGCGTCCACATGTCCAAGAGCTGCGTAATATGCTCCTATGTATTTTCGCAATCTATAACACTCGATCTCGAAGGCGAGGGCTGCCCTCTCATTTCCCTCCTTCATCGCCTTCTGCACGTCGCGTCGATCCGTATACCTCTCCGTTATTCCCAGAATGCCGCTTCTCTTATTCAAGATATCGCTCATCTCCTTAGGCGAGAGGTTCTCCCTCTCCATGACGAACAGATCTATGGCGGCGTCATGATCCCCCGCCCTGGTACCCATCACCAGTCCCTCAAGGGGCGTGAATCCCATGCTGGTGTCAAACGAGAGTCCGTTTTTGACAGCATTGGCGCTGACTCCATTTCCTACGTGCAGCGAGATCACGTTCACGTCGAACGGATCTCTCCCCAACAACACTGCCGCACGCTTGGCCACATATAGCAGCGAGGTCCCGTGGAATCCGTATCTCCTCACCCTGTACCTATCATACCATTCATACGGCAGGGCATAGATATACTGTGGCGGGCTGATCGTCTGATGCCAGGCAGTATCCATCACGGCCATATGTGGGACGTCGGGCAGTATCTTCATCGCCGCCTCTATCCCCAGGACATTGGGTGGGTTATGGAGTGGGGCCAGATCAAATAGCTCCCTGAACGTCTCGAGGACCTTCTCATCGATGATCACCGATTTTGCAAACCTCTCGCCGCCGTGAACCACCCTGTGCCCCACGGCATCTATCTCCTCCGCCCTCCCTATAACGCCGTATCTCTCATATCCGCGATACCCCCCCAGAAGCAGTTTCAGGATCAGCTCTATGGCGATGCTGTGATCGGGACACTCATGTTCCACGGTGATCCTGTCCTCGCCGTATTTCTCATGGACACAGAACGAGCCCCCCACCGTGACCCTTTCCACGATTCCCTTTGCCAGGATCCATCTCTCCTGCCAGTCATAGAGCATATACTTGACCGAAGAACTTCCACAGTTAAGCGTGAGTATCTTCATGGAAAACCTCCCCGTTGGATT
>CAZHVH010000807.1:0-1534 GCA_964535855.1 uncultured bacterium | reverse complement strand
GCACGGCCTTATAAAGGCGCATATACTCGACGTCGAAGCTGTTGATGTATACATGGTAGGGGTATATTATCGTGTTTTTCTCCCCTGTGGTGTCGATCTTGATACAGGATATCACGTTATCGCCCTTTGAAGCATCGATCAGACTGTTTGCCGGGAGGGTCCTTGAAAGGGTAACGATCTCCTGTTTCGGAAATCGTGCCCGATCTATCCTGATCCCGTTAACCTGTACGAGGATATCATGCTCGGTAGGCGTTCCACCTTGGAGGGTTATGGCGATCTTCGGACGTGAGAAGCTTTTGGCGACGTCGAAAAGTTTGAAGGGGAGCTCCACCTCGTTTTTATCCTCGCCGTTCTTTATCCCCGTCCAGAACCAATGATCCAGCCTGTCGAACCATTCAAAGGGGTTATCGGGCGATACCTGATCCGGGGGAAGCTGATTGAGGACGTTGTGGACGTGATCCTCCTCGAAATGGATCTTCGACCTGAAGGAGGTCACATACGTGGCTATGGGGTTTATCGGCTCGCCATCGATGGCCGACACCCTCAATCCCCTGCCCCCTTGAAACTCCAGCCAGTAGATGTTGTATCTCGTGTAGATGTAGTTCGGATTAACGCCCAGAAACTCGATGTAATCGTCCGGATCGAAGCTCCCATCCGATTCCCCCTTGACGTATATCGGCAGCTCCTCCCCCTTACAGGTGAGCTTGAACGTCCTTGGATCGACACCTGAGAGGTCTATGCCCCACCTCTCCTTGAGTTCCCTTCCGGTGATCCTGTAGACGCCCGTCCTCTCGACGTAGATCTTGATCCTCCTTCCAGGTCCGAGCGAAGGGGCCGGAGATGGCTTTCGGGATGGAGCTTTCCTCCATAACCTCGCCCTGTCGTAGTTGAGAAGCCTCTCCCTGAAGAGGGATTCAAATTGACGGGGTTCCGAGACGTAGGAGGCTCGAAGGGGAGGGGCCGCGTAGGGTCGGATGAAACTCACCTTGACCGTCATATGGGTGCATATCAGAAGGGAGTTCATTATCCGGTCGTATCGAACCGGATGTAGCTCCAGGATGGCGATCCTCTGAGATCGGATGTAGCCGTCAGATATGATCTCAACTTCCCTCGCGGGGAAGATCCGAGGCGGACCTTTCAGGCTTTCGAATTTCCCCGTCAGGGTTGAAGGTGCCCGCCTTCGCTCCTCCGATCGATCTAAGATCGAGACGTCCGGGCTCGCCCCGGGCGGCACCCCGATCATAACCCTGGTCATGGGAAGCTTCAATCCGTTGGGCTTCGAGATGAATCCACATCCCTCATATTCGGGTATCCCTTTATCCGTGATCCGGAGGGCGTGGATATCGAGTTTAAAGATGATCCCATCGTCGTTTGAGCTGAGGACCTCGATCTCACCAAAGGCGGCAGAGGTGAGAACGGAGAAGAGCAGGACGGCGGAGATCCATCTCGCCACGCCTTTTTTACCTCCCGAAGGTTGTATTCGCAAATAGATATTACCACCCGTCCCCGATATTGTCAAGTGATGGTCGGTATA
>CAZHVH010000806.1:0-1536 GCA_964535855.1 uncultured bacterium | reverse complement strand
GGTGAAAAAACATGGATCTGTCCAAATACACGGGCAAGGGTGTCAAGATAGGGCTGATAGACAGCGGGGTAGACCCAAACCATCCTGCAATTCGTAACATCAAGGCCGGAGTATCTGTGAAATTCGACCTGAAAAGCGGCGTTTACCTCTCGGAGGGGTTTGAGGATCAACACGGTCACGGCACGGGATGTGCCTACATAATCTCGAAGCTCGCCCCCGGTGTGGAGCTTTACATAGCCAAGGTGTTCGAAGAGAGATTGCTGTGCGAGGAGAAGCGAGTGATAGAGGCGATACGGTGGTTGATCGACCAAGGGGTGGATATCATCAACCTCAGTCTGCAATCCCCGCATGAGGATAGCGAGGACACCTTCAAACCGATATGTGAGGAGGTGTTTGAGAGGGGCGCGATATTGATCGCAGCCAGAGACCCTACCGCTCCGGTCGCTTATCCGGCCGATCTGGAGGGGGTGATAAGCGTCGTGCCGATAAAGGCTAGCAGCAGATATGAGTATCTCTACATCTGTGACGGCGATCGGTGGTATCTGGGAGCCAGGGGGGATCTGCAGCGATTGGCGGATAAGGGAGGCGGTTTCACGCTCAACAGAGGCCCCAGCTATGCCGCTCCACATATAACGGCGATAACCGCCCTGATAATGGAGGCGCTGGGAAGCAAAGATCGGGATGAGGTGATAAAAACGCTTATCTCTAACGCCTCAGGTGAGATCGAAGGGTTAAGGTCCCATCCGGTTCATCTCCCGATAAACCCTCCTCCCGCACCGCCCGCCCTGCCGGAGAACCGACCGAGACAGGTTCAGATCCGAAGGGCCTCCCTCTATCCCTATACCGATGAGATGAGGGTTTTCGTCAGATACAGATCGCAGCTTTCCTTCTCCCTCGTAGGGGCGGCGGATACCTTGGATTGCGAGCTGATGGGATATGACGCGGGCGAACCGTTGGGAGTGGAACCCGTCGGTTTCAGGGTGGTGCATGACCTTAAAAAAGCCTGCTCTAAAGCCGATACCCTGATCGTGGGCGATCTGAGCCAGATGAATATGATCTTCGGCATGGACGCAACAAGAGCGATCATCACAAAGGCGATCGATCTGGGAGTGAACGTGTATTCGATCCAGATCCTGAACCCCGAATTCTACGCCGATCTGTTCGAGATGGCCGGACGGAAAAGGCTGAGCTTGAACTGTCCTTCGATCAACTGTCTGGGCGAGCCCATAGACCTACGGTGCGCCTTGCCGCTGAGCAGGATAACCGTACCGATGACGGCCATCTTCGGAACCAGGACCGAACATCGTGTCCTCGAGCTGCAGTTGCTGCTGCGGGAGAAACTGCTGAGAGAGAGATGCAAGGTGGCCTGTCTGGGAACGGACAACAGGTCAGAGCTCTTCAATTTCGAGATCTGCTTCCCGATGGACGTCCATACCTCGATGAAGATCCCTCCCGGCGAGCAGATGCACTATCTGCAGGCGGGCGTTTCAAAGGTGTTCAAGGAGATAAACCCTGACCTCATCCTGATAGGCTCTC
>CAZHVH010000805.1:0-1543 GCA_964535855.1 uncultured bacterium | reverse complement strand
CGGTATGAAGAGCTGATAAAACGGCAATCCGACACAACCGAGACCGATTGGCACATACTATCCCAGGCTTCGCTCGCCCGGATCTGGGATGACCCGGATGAGGATGTCTATACATGGGAGGACGGGGAGCCGGTATGAGGAGACGTCCGTGGATACCCCAGCGTGGGGAAGTGGTGCTCGTTCGTTTCCCGTTTCTACAGACCGATGGGCGAGTACAGGTAAAACCCCGGCCTGCCGTGATCATATCAGGACCGGTTATCCATGAGCAGACCGCCGATGTTATCATAGCCGCTATCTCCTCACGGCCGGCTTCTCGCCCCCTTCCGACGGACTATCACATCCCTTATGGCTCGTCCGAGTCGAAAGCTGGGGGTCTTAAGAGAGATTCCTGGGTGAAAGTTTCTAATTTGGCAACAATTCCCAGATCAGCCATCGCTCGACGATTGGGACGTCTAACGGCTGCGGGGATGAGAGCTGTAGATGAACGGTTACGATCGGCATTAGGACTTGATTGACGCCCGCCATTTCGACCTATTAACCCGGAACCACACCGAGCTGGCGGAGCAGTCCCAGGGCATCCCAAGCCCACCACATCTCGACTATCTTGCCATCGGCGAAGCGGTAGATCGTCATGCCCTCCCAGGTGACCTCCCTCCGAGTCGGCGGTATGCCCATCAGCTCACCCTTATGAGTTCCGGTAGCCCTCCACCGCTCGGCCACCCTATCGCCCTCGGCGATCAGATCCTCTATCGTGGTGTGGATGTCGGGGAAAGCAGTGCGATATATGGTAATCGCCTGTTTGTGCCCTTCAAGTCCCTGAGGAAGCAGGTGTTCAGTGGTGGCCTCATGGCCGATCACCTTAGGGCTCATGATCTCATCCAAAACCTCCAGTTTCCCCTTGCCCCACACCTCCGCGTCATAACGGCGGATAACCGCCTTATTGGCCTCAGGATCGCCGGGGTCGCCTGTTACATCCGACGGCTCGCTCCACGTGAAGCTCGTCCGTCCCATAGTCGGCACCACGCCGAGCTGCTGGAGGATGCCCAGAGCATCCCAGTAGCTCCACTCCTCCGCTATCTGCCTCCCCTCGAAGCGGGAGAGAACTATCCCTCCGGAGACCGTCCGTTTGCCGGTGGGGGGAATCCCCATGAGTTCCCCTTTATGCGTGCCGGTAGAACTCCAGCGAGCTACCGCTAGGTTTCCCTCGGCGATCTGATCGTCGACGGTGAAGTGGATATCCGGATATGCCGTGCGATACAGGGTGACGAACTGCCGGTAGGCATCCCTTCCGGGGAAATCCCCCGCTACATCGTGCATGATGACGTCGGGGGCGTAGATCTCATCGATCAGGCTCAAATTCCCCCGATTCCACATCTCCTCAAACGCCCTGCGTCCGATCTCTTTGAGCATTTCGATTGACATTCTGATCCTCCTTGATTAAGTTGAAAGGAACGAGGAAATCCTCGTTCCTAGTTCCTCGTTCCTCAGTATCCCCTAGATGGCGAGAGTCCCACCTTCACGGAATCCGCCCTCTATGGGAGTT
>CAZHVH010000804.1:0-1546 GCA_964535855.1 uncultured bacterium | reverse complement strand
CTGCTGGGATCGTCGGATGGCGTGCTGAGCTTTGCGGCTATGTCATCGGTTGGATCGAGTGGGATGTCCCAGATGCAAACACGGTGAATGACCGAATCGGCTTGATATCTGTCATACCAATCGGGTGGCGAGTTACCGGAACCGATGTGTATCGTTTCAGGTTGACTCACGAAAGAATGGGAGCCGGTGGATTGCGCGGTGGGAGTGGAACTGAGCGAAGTCCCAAAGAAGACTTTTATATACGGAGCTTTCGAATCCCAAGTGGCTACGATACGATAGGTGGTTCCCGCGCTGAGATCAGGCGTGGATGAAACACTAATCCCGTTTATGAAAACTCGCGCGGTGTCGTCCGTGTGTTTCTGGACTGAGAAGTTTCCAGCGTCAAAAAGAACATGTTTTTTACCATCATCGCCATCAAAATTTGGAGTAAAGTCTATTAGAAGCGAGCCTTGGTTCCGGTTGAGACGGTCGCAGGAATGAGCTGGCAACTCGCTCGGCACACTACCTTCATCAAACATGCTCGTAAACTTCACTACATCGCCCTTCATGCTGTCCGGTCGGCCTGAGATGCCAAGACCCTTTGTCCCGCCAACCGATTCAAACCTCAGCACCGGCGTCAGGCCACCTGAGACCGTATCGTTCAGTATGCCTTTCGCATTCGTATCTCCATCGAAATGCGCTATCAGCGAGTGAACCACGTTGGCCACGATCGGATTCGTCGCAGGGCCTTTGACGTGAATGATCGGCCATGACGGAGCCGATCCGGTCTTGATGCTGTAGAACTTCGCCCCGCTGAGCTCCTTCTCTATGAGATCACCAACAGCAAACGGCTCAGCCTTGAACCGCAGCGTGATCTGGGAAACACCATGCCTGGCCCACTGCCTGACCGCCCTGCTCTCCCTCAGATCGCCGTCATACGTCACCAACCACCATCTGTTCTCGATGATCCTGAACATCGAGGTGGTATCCGGTGTCGTGTCCCATGCACTATCCACATACGCTATCTTGGACGATCCATCATAATCCACAATCTTTCGTATCTGCCCAACTCCAGTCCCGCCGATGATATCAATCTCCATATCCACATACGCATCATTCACCGAGCTTGCACCTGAACTCAGTATGATCGTGTTCGTGCCGCCTCCCTGAGCCACTCCCTCGAATATCACACTCTCATCGCTGAACCACAGCCTGTGAGGTTCGGTCTCCTTGAAGTAGTAGGTGTTAGCGAAGGGTTTGCGGACATCCAGGCCCACAAGCCTTTTCAGCCTGTCCAGGTTCTCCTCGAACGTCTCAAGCGTATCGGCCCACATCTCCGCCGTAAGCGTGATCGTCCTTCTGCCATACAATGCGCCGAAATCTCGAATCCCATGCTCAAACGGAAGATCCAGCGTTCGTCCTTTGATCTCAGGCAATCCTCTTCCCTCTATGCCTACGACCTCTACACCCAAATCCCTGAGATCTACGCCGTCAATCTTTACGATTGCCTTGGCCATGATATCACCCTCCCAAAGCTCTCTTCCTTACCACGAAATCTCTAGCAAGC
>CAZHVH010000803.1:0-1548 GCA_964535855.1 uncultured bacterium | reverse complement strand
CTGCTCGCAAGCGAAAGATGCGTGCCTAGGTTGAAGGTTGAGATCTGAGCGGCAAAACATAGAGCCAGGATGATAAGCGGCGGCAGCTCGGACGGCCTAGGTGAAAGCGGTATCCTACTGTAGATCGCCCATCCCCAAACGGCCGCCGCTGCCAGCGTGAAGCGTAGCCCGGCCAGTATGAAAGGTTGCATATCGCGAAGGGCGATCTTCATGGCGGGCGAGTTGCCGCCCCAGAAGAGCGATAGAAGCATTATAAGCGATATCGCCTTCAGATCCAAACTCTCGCTCGGTATCTCCTTCCTCAATGGAACATCTCCTTCGGCCTGTTGAAATATCCGAATTTAACCTCCGGAAATTCATCATTTATCGCCTTCATAAACCTCGTTATGCCTATCCCCGGTCCCCCTCTATAGTTGATGCTCCTGAGGTATAGCTCCGGATCTATGTTCAAATTTCGCAGCTGAATCATATCCGGCCTCACCTCATCGATCAAATCCATCAACGCCCAAAGCTCATCTCCACCGTCGGTGAATCCGGGATAGACCAGCAGATTGATCGAGAGGAAGAGGCCGCGAGACTTAGCGATTTTCATGGATTCTATGACGTCATCGAAGGAATAACCCTTAGGTTTGTAATATCTATGATAGAAGATAGGCCTCGCTGAGTTGAGGCTGATCCGGATGCTGTCGAGCCCTGCATCACAGAGCTTCCCCACGTTGGAAGGGATGCTGCCGTTAGTGTTGAGGTGAACCGTCCCTTTATCAGTCTGTGATCTGAGCCTTCTGATCACCTCAGCGATCAGATCAGCTTGAAGCAGAGGTTCGCCCTCGCATCCCTGCCCGAAGCTCACTATCGCACCCTCGGCTTCCTCCAAATGCGGCAAGGCGATCTGGACGATCTCTTCGACCGTCGGCACGAAATCTATCCTCTCCTGTGAGGCGGGGCATCTCTCGGATGGCTGCCAGGATAGACATCCGACACAACTGGCGTTGCAGGCCGGAGAGGTGGGAATTCCGCACTCCCACCTACGGTAGAAGAGGTTCATCGCGTTAAAACAATGATACCGGGTGGCACATCTGGAAAGATGTCTTATAAGCTTGTTTTCAGGATGCTTCCTCAATAGGGCCTCGATCTTCGGGGAAAGCTCTTCGACGTCATAATAATCGGGATTCCATCTGTCGAAATCGTCCACCTTAACCGCTGCTATCCAGAATTGATCTTCCATCCATCCCGCCGCCGTATATGCCCAGAGGGGCAAGACGCAGTCTATGTCACAAAGCATCGTCGCGGGAAGGAGGGTTCGAGTGTATCCGGGAGGTGGGAAGGCAGCCACAGGGTAACACACCATATCGGACATCTCATCCATGGCCTCATACCTCCGCCTCCTATGATCCCACCCCACGGGCATTCTGCCAGGCATGGTGAAGAACTGGGTATGAGGCGGCGCGGGGATTATCTCCGCCTCGTCGGGAGCGATAAGTTTGGTGCCGGATCGACCCGCCATCTCCAGCTCCGGGTGATCATAGATGTTCCCGCCCTCGTCAGCGA
>CAZHVH010000802.1:0-1549 GCA_964535855.1 uncultured bacterium | reverse complement strand
CCTTAACGTGAATGAGGTATTTGATCGCATCCTTGCCGATCTTCTCCGCCGCTCGAAGCCCTCCCTCGGCTAGGATGTCACCCAGCCCTTCTCGGAAGGTGATGCGGCGAATCATCTCCATCAGCGCTTCCTCGTTGCCAAACCTCAGATCCAGGCCATCGGTATCCTCGCTGGTAAGGATTCCCTTCTCATAAAGCTCCATGGCCCAGGAGATGAGGCTACCTGTTTCCAAGTTATCCAGACCCCACATATTTACCAGATGGTTGCACTCCAGAATTAAGCCCCCGCTGCGGCAATCAGGCTCCCCGGCGAAGGCGCCCTGAGAGGTATACTCCGGGCCCTCATCATATTCCCCAGCGTGGGGATAACCCGGGGGAACCCGATACCGGCCGCGGCAGTGAACCTGGCAGGCAAAACAACCTGCCATATGATAAGGTCCGAAGGTCTCGGTGGCCAGCTCATCGAGCCTCTCGGGCTCGACATCATCGGCGTACTCGAGCTGATTGAGCTGGAAGTTCCTGGTCCTTATACCACCCCAGGAGTTGGTAGCCCCCCAGATGAAGGGAGTGCCAAGTTTGCCCTGAGTGATATTCACCTTGGAGCTGGTGATGTGGGAGATGAACTTCTTGTTGTATTCCAGGGCCTCATCGGGGTGGGCTATCTTTATGTCCATAGTCCCCCTGACAGCTATGGCCTTAAGGTTCTTGGAGCCAAAGACCGCTCCCAGCCCAGTTCTACCAGCGGCATTCTTGAGGCCGGTGATAACGTTGGCAAATCTCACCAAGTTCTCACCCGCTGGACCGATAACGGCTATCTTAACATCCTCATCGCCAAGCTCCCTCCTGATGGCCTGCTGGGCGGCGTGAGTGGTCAAACCCCAAAGATGGCTGGCGTCCCTTATCTCTATCTCACCGTTATGGATCCAGAGGTAGGAGGGCTTCTCCGCCTTGCCCTTTATCACTAGGTGATCGAAGTCAGCGAATCGCAGCTCGGGGGCGAAGAAACCTCCCATGTTGGTGCTGCCCAGAAAACCGGTCAGTGGAGACTTGGCGGCCATGTGGGTTCGGGCGGTGGCTGAGGCCAGCGTGCCGGCTAAAATTCCAGCGCTAACCAAAAGCACGTTATCCGGCCCCAGGGGGTCAATGCCCGGCTGAACGTGATTGTACAGCAGGTACATATCAAGACCACGGCCACCGAGATACAGCTTCCGCATCTCCAGGGGGATGGGACGGGTCTCAATTTTACCCGTGGAGAGATCAATGTAAGCGATCTTCCGGTTCAACGCCATCTTACTTGCCCTCCTTCTTCGCTGCCTCTTGGGCTATTTGCCGATTTACGTCCCATACCGGTCCTCGAATACGAGGAACATCGGGGCTAACCCAGACGACCCGCCACTCCAGGCCACAGGTGGGGCATTTGATGGTCTTAACTCCAGGGGGTACGCTAATCCTCTCCATACAACTCGGGTTGTGACATCTGACCTGCCCGTAGGTCCTCGTCTTGGCCAGAGCTTCAGCAGTAGATGCAGCTTCCTTCTCCATGGGCCTCC
>CAZHVH010000801.1:0-1549 GCA_964535855.1 uncultured bacterium | reverse complement strand
ATGGTAATCCTCCTGACGCTTCCACTCGCACTTTGCCCTTTAAGCAGAAGTGACCAGGATACACAAAAGCTGATTGAGGGAATCAAACACTATGATTCTCTGATTAAGACATATGAGGGTGAAGTTCACATGAAGAAGCTGAAATCCAACCCTCCACCTGGAATGGTCACTACTGTGGAAGAGTGCATCTTCATCGCAAGGGATTCCAAAAGGACTTTTCTGAGGATAATCGATCTCGTCGATGAACGGGGAATAAGGGATAAATTCAGCGAAGGGGTGATAATCATCTGTCTCAGACCTGAAAAAGAGGATACCACCATGGTGATCAGGATATCCCCCGAACGGGTGACAAGAAAAGGGGAAAGCACCTGCCCCACCAGATATTTCAGAGACTATGCCTGTATTCTCCCGATCGATTGTGATCCCGCATCCTTCGGCTTCATCCCATGGGGATACAAACTTCGATACCAGCATTCCATCTGGGAGGATCTGAAAAGGGGGAAGCTCAAGCTCATCGGTGAGGAAAAGATAGAAGTATGGGATGGAAAGGGTGATCCGATCTCCTGGCCCGGGCAGAAAAAGAGGGAAACCGAACTTTCAAAGAGGAAGAGCAAACAGATGGATTGTTACGTGGTGGGTAGAGGAGAAAAGAGCGATAGTCACTACACCCGTATCTGGATAGCTCCTGAAATAGGATTCAGGGTCTTGAAGTCGGAGGAGACCAGAGGTGACATTGGAATAGCTAGATTCCTTCACTATAGGATCTGCGACATCGATGGGGAAAAGCTTGGCGTTCCTGATAGAGTGCTGACGGAAAGTGTTCACCTCAATCATGGCAGATTCGTGAGTTACATAGCGAAACATATTATCGATGCGAAGATCAAGATCAACACTGATGTCTCCGGATATTTCGATCTGAGGAATTGGATTCCCGTTGGCGCTATGATCATGGATTTAAAAAGCAAAAGGTTTATATCGGCAAAGGAGCTATTCAAATCATCCGCCGAATTTTGGCAATGACGACATAGAGAATCATGGCTCCTCTCGAGAAACGGTTTGACCCTTTCAATCAATCCTTCCTCCTTCGCCAACATCAACAAAGAACCACTTCGAAGGAGAACCGGAGTATCTAATAGAAAATCGGCGGCTACGTCATGCGCCTTTTTATCGTCGATTAGCAGATAAGCTGCCTCAGCTCCGGCCCTCCCCTCGCCTCTAACAACTATTCTTCGAAAACTCCCTTGGATATCACCGCCGTCCCAAAGAGATCCCAAACGAGCTCGAAACATCCAGCCTTGCTTAGGGCGATAATAGAACTGCTTTCACCGACACTGTAGTGGCAGGCCCCGTGCCTGCCAGAATCGAGGGCATGCACAGGGGCATGCCCCTACCTATGCTCGATTATGCCAAATCATTGAAAAGCCCTTCTTAGAAGTCAAGGAACTTGAATCTAGTTTCATTTCAGATCTTCCTCCTATCCTGATGAGCAGAGCCTCCTCAGGATAAGGATATCCCGAGGTGAAAATTCACTGTTACCTTCTCCCTTTCA
>CAZHVH010000800.1:0-1558 GCA_964535855.1 uncultured bacterium | reverse complement strand
TTTTTCTCCGGATACGAGGTTGGGTCCTTATCGGAGGTTCCGTACTGCGCCTCCATGTAGAAGGGGAATCCGTCTCCGTCCTCGTCGTATCCCCACTGTGCCACCTTCTCCTCGGCTCTTCTGACCTTGTTCTCATCGGTTTCATCGAGGGAGATATAGGTTTTATAGAGGTCATAGGCCTTTGCGAACTCTCGCATCGCCTCATAACAGATCGCCTCGTTATATATCGCATCGGCCCTCCTGAAGGAGTGCGGATATCTCCTGAAGAGCTCCTCGTAGGTCTTGACCGCCATCTCGTAATCGCCCATCTCCTGATAGAGCTCCGCTGCGTTAAACAGGGCGTTTGGAGCCCACTGTCCGAACGGTATCTCATCCGCCAGCTCCTTAAAGGCCTTTATGGCGTTGGGATAGTTTTTGAGCTTTTTCCATCCCTGAGCTATTCCGATGTAGTCCTGGGCAGCTTTCTCGGCGTGGATGCTGTATTTGTCGGTCTGGCTCACATGTCGTCCCATCTTCTCGAACCTCATCGCCACCTCGTTTCGGATCTTTTTGACGTCCTCTATCAATGCCGCTATCTCATTCAGGGTTTTCTCCGTCTGTTTCAGCAACCTGTCGGAAGCCTTGGCGAGATCCGAATCCGGGTAATTCTTGATGACCTTCAGGAAGGCCTTCCACCCTTTTTCGTAGTCATACAGCTTGTAGAAGTAGATCATTCCGATCTGATACTGCACCTGGGAGGCATTTTTGTATTTCGGGAATTCCTTCAGCAGCTTCTCGTAGGTCTCAATGGCCTTTTCATACTGACCTAATCTCTCGTAGGCCTGAGCCATATCGTATAACGCCTGGGCGGCGGCTCTGTTTCCTCTCTCGCTGCCGGGGTTGTTATCATATATATATTTGGCCTTGGCTATATCCTGACGAGCCTTTCTGATGAGAGCCATCCTGCTTCTGGACTGAGCGTCCAGATATCCTCCTTTGACCTCTTTCGTCACCTGCTCGTAGTATTTGAGGGCGTTATCCCAGTCGTACTCCTTCTCACAGATCTGGGCGAGCCTGAATTTGGCCTTCGTGGCAAACTCGGAGCCCGGATATTTCTGGATTATCTGGGTGTAAAGCCTCTTGGCCTCTGCGTAATCCCCGCGATCGAAGGCGTTTTCAGCGTTCTGGAACATAGCTCCCTTCATGGTGCATCCATAGAGGATCACCCCGAAAGCGAGGATCAGAATGAGAAGAATTCTTCGGGACATCTCTGGATTCCTCCTTTTGTCTTATTTTCTTAAAAATTTGATGGTTATCTCACCCCATTGGGGCTTTTGCTTAACTCGTCTGTCCAGGGGGGCGAATTTCAGCTTACCCACCCATTCCCTGGCTATCCTTTCAAGCTTCGGGTCGCCCGCCGTCTTCTTGCGCTGTACCTTATACACGTCGCCCTGTGGGGTCACCCAAAAGGTTAAAACCACCTCCCCGACCTCTCTGCCGGGCGCTTCAGGTATGGGCGGCATATAGACCAGTTCCCTTCCGATCACCTCCCCTCTGATCTCGAACGGCAATCCGGCGG
>CAZHVH010000799.1:0-1561 GCA_964535855.1 uncultured bacterium | reverse complement strand
CCCGTCAATCTATTACCATATAGGCGGATTTGATCTGTGGAGTGTCCTCATGTCGCCACTGAGTATGTTTCTGACCGCTTTTATAGTCGGATTTTCAGGCGCTATTACGCCGGGGCCTCTGCTTCTGGTGACGATATCTCAGACCCTGAGGATAGGTCTCATAGCGGCGATCATGATCGTCGCGGGGCATAGTCTCCTTGAGCTTTTTACTGTGGTGGGCCTCACGTTTGGACTGAAGGAAGTTATAGATAAACCCTTCATCTTCAAGATGATCGGTATGACAGGCGGTATAGTTATGATATGGATGGCCGTATGGATGATTAAAGACGCCTTTCGTCGCACGGGTCCAAGCATCGGCTCGCTGTTGGAAAAGGCTCAACCAGGGGAGGGGAAAAAAGAAGGAAGGCTCTTCAAACCTTTTGGCCTCGGCGTTATCGTGAGCCTTTCAAATCCGTTTTGGACCATCTGGTGGCTGACTGTTGGAGCGACATTTGTCTCTAAAGCGATCAAAGGGAGCTTCATTCTGCTGCCTTCTTTCTACATCGGCCACATCTCCTCAGACCTTGCCTGGTATGGAGCCGTTGGAATCAGCCTCACCCTGGGTGGGAGGTTCATAAACGACAGGGTATATAGGCTTTTCCTGCTGCTCTGTTCCGTGTTCCTATTTTTATTTGGGGCGTATTTTATATATACCGCCGCCAAAGGGGGATTCCTGTTAAATGCGTTTTCACGGAAAAGTTAGCATATCGGTTATGCCTCTCTTGTTGACCTTGGCCTTTTCCGGGTGTTTCTGGACAAGGCTGTTGATAGGACCGAATTGGAGTGAGAATTATGCACTCCAGTCCGCAGGGGCAACCGCATCGGTTCCCGCCATCAACGATGGCAAATATGACACATACGGTATGGTCCAGCCGGGCGATAAACCTCGAACCTTTATGATCACCCTCTCGCGTCCCCGAGAGATAAGAAGGATCGTTATATATAACGGCAACCTATATTGGTTCGACATAAAGTTCTGGGATGATAGATCCAAGACCTGGAGAACAGCGGTGGCGGTCAGGAGAAGGAGGAGATCAGCGTTCCGAGGTGCTCAGGAGAAGTATGATTTCAGGCAGGTCAGATTCACGAGCGACAAGATACTTATATACGTCCGCAGAACGGTGAATGATGGAGTAATCGAGAGGGTTAATCCTCGTCCCGGCGACAAGGTCATCGGAAGAACCTTCAAGAGGATCTTCGACACCCCCATTCAGGTTTACCGCATCCTGGTCGAGAAGCCCGCCTATGTCAGAGAGGTCGAGTTGTACGGGCTGGCAGGGAGGGAATAGTGCAAAATTTGCATATTAGCTTATCCTCTCTTCCTGAGAGAGCCCGATTTCGCTGGGTTTGCGCGATGGCACGCAAATTGCTTAGCATGGAGTTAAACCTTCATCTCGATATCAGCGCGTTCCGGGCAAAGGTTATGCTTTCCAACGTCATACGTAAGGATCTGATATGTCTTGACATAAAGTCACGGGATAAACTGGGCGCCCTCAAAGAGATGCTCGATATGTTGGAGGGG
>CAZHVH010000798.1:0-1561 GCA_964535855.1 uncultured bacterium | reverse complement strand
CATCGATAGAGCGATTTGACCGCCCCCCAACAGGTGGTCAGTTTCCCGTTGGGATTGACGGCGAAGGCTGCGGCCGTAAGCAGCTTGGCATCACCTATGCAGGCGTGATCACATCCGATTCCATCTCCACCATCCAGAATTTCGATCTTTAGCTCTTTTGCCCCTTTGATATCGAGCTCCACCTTCACCGGCGGGACGTTCTTGCCGCCTTCGGTTCCTCTGAGCACGTCGGATTTAAACATCTCCTTGCCGTCCACGTAGAACACGAAAACACAGCTTCCACCGTGCCCACATTCCGCCGGGTCCTTCTCGTCCGCCATGCCCACATAGCCCTCGAACTTCACCCAGCTTCCTCCCGTCAGATCATATATGATCGTTGCAACGGCATGAGTTCCGATCCCTCTTTCAAAGTACACGCCGCCGATAACGATCTCATTCCGCGTTCCGGGTCCCTCACCTATCGTCATGTTGTCGGCATCAAGGGGTTCGCCCCAACCTGTCCACTCGTTGGGATCGTTTTTCGGGTTGAGCCCACATGCATTGGGGGTGGGCTGATCGCCGTTGATAAATGTGAGATAGGTAACCCCCTTTCGGGTGTCCTCCGGAACAACCTGGTCGTAATCGTTCTGGACGTTTGGGTCTTCCTTATTGACCTTCTTAGCAGGCTTCGGCGGGTTATTCGGATATGGTCCACAATCCGACTTTAAAGCCCATCCGGTGAAGGTCATCATCAGAAGCGCCATCACCATGATCGAGACAAAAAATAATCTAAGTCTCATTTAACCTCACCTCTTTTCATGACCTAGACCTAGCCGGTTCGGGAGATCGGAAAAGATCCCCTGAACCGGCCTAGAGTCTCAGTGGGCGGATTTGATCCTCCCCCACAACGTGGAGAGTTTATCGCCGGGATCGACGGCGGTGACCGCCTCCGAGCCCAACAGCTTCGCGTCGCCTAAGCAAGCGTGATCGCAGCCATTGCCGTCATCACCAGGATCGATCTGGATCGTCAGCTCCTTAGCCCCCGACGGGATATCAAACTCGACCTTAACGGGGGCGACGTTCTCGCCGTCCTCTGTACAGCCCGTGAGCAGGTCCGACTTGAACATCTCCTTGCCGTCCACAGAGAAGATGAAGATAGAGCTTCCGCCGTGCCCGCACTCGTCGGGGTCTTTCTCGTCGGACATACCTACATATCCCTCGAATCTCACATAATTGCCACCTGTTAGGTCATAGACGAACTTCGCCGCTGCGTGAGTTCCGATTCCCCTCTCAAACAGGACACCGCCGATAACGATGTCGTTTCGTGTTCCAGGGCCCTCACCTATCGTCATGTTGTCGGCATCGAGGGGTCCACCCCAGCCTGTCCATTCGGCGGGATCGTTTTTCGGGTTGAGACCGCATGCGTTGGGGGTGGGCTGATCGCCGTTTACAACTGTCAGATAGACGACGCCCGCTCTCGTGTCCTCCGGGACGACCTTATCGTAATCGTTCTGGACGTTCGGGTCCTCCTTATCGACCTTCACGGCGGGTTTCGGCGGCTCGTTCGGCGGTTCACCGCAGT
>CAZHVH010000797.1:0-1561 GCA_964535855.1 uncultured bacterium | reverse complement strand
AAGGGATGAGAGGGGGGAAAGGGTGGCCTCGGGGGTATACTTCTATTCGATCAGAACCCCCTCCTATTTCGACGTTCGTAAGCTCGTCATCATGAGGTGAAAGTTTATATGGTCAGCACGACCTTAAAGGAGTTGGTGCCGGGGGTGAGCGCCATACGCAGGAAGAGGAGATGATCGCCTAAGAGGGAGACCTGCCCGACGTTCGTCTCCTTCACCTTCAACCCTCTGAAATCACCCCATACGGCGAGGGCATAGGGGATTTTTCCGTCCGATTTCACCTCGATAAGCATCACAAGTTTCTCCCTCTCCCTGCCGGTCGAGAATCTCAGCAGCTCCGGCATCCTCCTGCATAGGAAATCGGTGTGAGAACGGTTGTATGGGGTCGTGTAATCTCTGATCTCAACGGGGGTGATCTCGTCCCCTTCAAATCTCATCCTACAGGAGGAGTCATGATAGAACAGGATCTTCCTCAACTCAAGCTCCTCCTCGGCCAGCAGGTAGATCGTGGAGGCCATCTCCGGGTTAAGCTGAGGACCCGATGCGATCTTCGGCAGAGTGACGAAATCGACGTCTCTATCCTTAAGCTCTCCCAGGAAGATCTCCAGGTCCTCGGCATAATCGGTTGCGATCTCGCCGTATTCCTCGATATCCAGCTCATGGATGAAAGGCATAAAGGCGTTCCATCCAGCGCTTTTGATGTGCTGATCGAGGGCCCATAAACATTGGGAGAGCGGGTCACCCGGCAGCCTTCTCCGGATCAGATCGTTGAGCCGGACGGAGGACCTCGGCAACCCTAAGAGCGGTTTTGAAGAGGGGGGATACGTCGATACGGGGGAGTCCTCCGAGATGAGGAACGGGCCGAACGGCGCGGGGCCATCCCTTTCCGAGAGATGATCGTATCCCCATAGACCTATAAAGCCCGTTTCCCTGAGGGCGAAGAGCAGCTCGGCGTTCTTCAAACCCGCTCCGGCGACCGTAACTTCGGCCCACGGCATCTCCTCTTGAAGCCTCCCTCGCCCCTCAGCGAGCAGCTTCGGCAGGATCTCCCTCAGCCTGACCGACTCCTCGGCGACCGATCTCGGATCAAGCGGGTTGACGTTCGGGTCCATGATCGGGTCGAGGTCGATCATCATGATCACGTCATCGCCGAACCTGTCATGCCATCGGTTGATATCCAGGGCTATCAGCCTGGGAAATTGAGCATACAGCGCCCATGTCATGGGTATTCCGTGAAGGTGAAAGGCTCTGGCGATCCTCCTGACCATCGTGATGGCGGACTGTGGGATATCGGACGGTATAACGATCAGGGGGCTATACGTTACCATGGTCACCTCCATCTCCCAAGATTATACTATAACCCGCCCCTCAACGTCAGGATAACTGCTCCGCAAATAACGTCCGCCGCCGGCAGACCGCCGTCCGCTGCTGTCCTGCTGCGGACTATGGACGGCGGATATCATCTGTGTGAGAATAACTCGATGGAAGATATTCGGGGAAGCATCATCATCGGCGGGGGCGCGGGGCTCCGCGCCCCCGTGGGAGGGTCATATCCTGACGAGAT
>CAZHVH010000796.1:0-1561 GCA_964535855.1 uncultured bacterium | reverse complement strand
ATTCGGCCAGAGCGTTCTTTCCCACTCCCGTTTCGCCTACTATGAGGACGGGGTAATCGCTCTTAGCCGCCTGTCCTGCCTTTTCCACCGCGATAAGAAACCTTTCATTCCTTCCGATGAGGGTATGTTTCATCCTTCTCACCTCAATCCGCAATTTTTCGGTATGAAATATATCACGGTTGGGGGATGATGTCAATGACAGGGAAGCAGGGAAAACCATGTATGAGGCGGTCAGGGAGTTTGGAGCATACCGTTGAGGATTGAACTCAATCGATCCACAACCTCGGGATAAACACCGGCGACGTTCCGGCTTTCGACGGGATCCTCGCAAAGGTCGAACAGCAATATCCCCTCGCCGAACCCACTGATGAGCTTAAATCGACCGTCGAAGATCATCCTCCATCCCTTCAGACCGGAAAGGACGTAATCGCGTCCCTTATCATTCCTCCCCTCCAGCAGCGGCCTGAGGGAGCGGCTTTCCATATCGTCGGGCGCCTCGACCTCGGCGTAATCCAGGAAGGTCGCCGTCAGATCCAAGATGGTCGTGGGTAGGTCGCATGTCATTCCCTTCCGGATGCCGGGCCCGGCTATGATCAGGGGAACTCCAACTGAGGGCTGATACGGCACCCCCTTACCCCATCGATTGTGATCGCCGAGCATCTCCCCGTGATCGCTTGAGAAAACGATGAGGGTGTCCTCCAATTCGCCCCGTCTCTCCAGCTCGTCCAGATAAACTCCCACCCATCGATCGATGTTCTCCACCATGGCCGAGTAATTCCCACGGATCTTATCATGAACATCGGGCGGAAACTGGGTGTTGCCGAAAGGGGTTGGGAAATGGGCGTCGCTGTACCATCGGGCCATGGAGGCGGTGATATCCCAGGGATCGTGCGGGCCTGTGAAGTTGACCTGTAGGAACCAGGGTTTTCCCCTCGGCGTCCGGCTGAGTAGTTCGAGGCCGTTTCGAGCGAGCCAGTTATCGCAATATGCATCATCCGGAAGCGGTGTGGGGAAGGTGGCATCTTTGTGACCCCTTCGCCTGTCGAAATCCTCGATATGCACCTTGCGCAGTCCCCGTTCATCCAGATATCGAAGATAGGGGCCTTTTGGACGCTCACGGCCGCTGTTGACCCCGTCCCATTTCCCCTCATTATCTATCCCGTCGGAAAACCCCCATTCCTCCAGGAGCCGCTTGCCATCCAGTCCCCAATCGAGGGTGGCCTTATGCAGATCGAATTTGCCGCATCCCATCACGTGATAGCCCGCATCGCGCAGGAGCTGATAGAAGGTTCTCTGTGTCAACGGATAATCCACCTGATTGCTCGGCACGCCGCAACGGTCATACTCTCTGCCCGAGGCCAAAGAGGCACGACACGGCGCGCAGAGGGGTGAGGGACAGATCGCCCTTGTGAATTTAACGCCTTCACGTTCCAGACGTTCCAGATTCGGCGTGCGCAGGGGAATACTTGAGTTGCTCCCGATCCAATCGTACCGAAGCTGATCGGGGAAGAAAAAAAGGATGTTCGGTCGTTTCTCCATCGCTCATGCCTCCTTTATCAAC
>CAZHVH010000795.1:0-1567 GCA_964535855.1 uncultured bacterium | reverse complement strand
CAGAGGATTGAAACGGTTGAAGGAGGTTCTCGATGAGAAGACACTTAAGGGATGAAGAGATGCTCTCTTACATATACGGCGAGATGGATGAAGCTCGATCTAAGGAGATCGAGGAACACCTGAGGGTTTGCCACGAATGCCGCTCCATCTTCAATGAGTTAAAGGGCTCCGTGGAGCTTTTAGATGAGCTTAAAGTTGAAAGGAAGTCAGATGTTTCGGATCAACACCTGCGGTTGTTCTACGATAGGCTTCACAAGCGCAGGAGGAGGCGTAAGCTCAAATTAGCAATGGCTTTCTCAGCACTGATCCTGATCCTCGGAACGTCGCCCCTTTGGTTCAATATGCCGGGCGTTCGGGATAATCAGGGGATGCTGCCTGCCAAGGCAGTTGCGTCCTCCCTATCCATAAGTGATGTTGAGATCGAGATCCCCGATTATGAATTTGTCGTTACCATGACGACGGTAGACCCTGACGTTGATATCGTCTGGGTGATTTCGGAGAACAAAACGGAGGTGGAAAGATGAGATGGGAGAGGGTTACGAAAACAGCTGTGTTTTTAATGGCCCTGATTTTGAGTGTATCGGCGGTCGCTGAGGAGGTGAAGCTTATAAAGTTGAACTACCGAAGCGCCTCTGAGATCCGGAAGTGGTTCGACGAGAACTTCCCCACCCTCACAGCCAAAAAAGCTTTAATGGTTGACTCGAAATCGAACTCTATCCTGCTGAGGGTGAAGAAGCCATCCCCTGGGGAACCAAACACATCGGAGATCGAGGAGATGATAAAGGCCCTGGATATTCCCCTCAGCGAGGTCGAGGTTATCTTACGATTGGTAGTTGCCTCTAAGAAGGAGGGACATGGGGAGACACCCCAGGAGATCTCCGAGCTTGTCTCGGCCCTACAACCCATCTTCAAATTCCGGAGCTACAGGGTGATATCCACATCCGTTCTGAGTTGCGAGGAGGGAAGTCCTGCGAGTATCGATAGCGCGGGATACTCAATATCCTTTATACCGAGAGTTGGGAAGGAAAGCATCAAGCTGGAAGAGTTTCAGGTGTTTACAACGCCTCCCACTACCTCCGAACAGCTGAGGGCAGCTTTAGGTAAAAAGAAGCCGAAGGAGGGGAGGGTTTATCTCCGAGGGACGACAAGTATAAGGGACGGCAAAACGAGGGTGATTGGGATTGGTGGAATCTCCCTGGATGGGGACAAGACCCTGATGGTTGTGATAACGGTGCGGAGAATCAAACTGGAACGATTTAAGCGGCAATAGGGATGTCAGGTAGCTCATATTCTACCATACTCCACTCAATTTGTTCCAGTTTTTGGGGGGCAGGTCAGGGTTGTGTTGTACATGTGATCCGCAACAGCCTCAAGTATGCCTCCTACAAGGATAGAAAGGAGTTCAGCTAGGATTTACAAGGCGCCGACGGACCTGGACTTCGCTGATGAGCTTCAAAGGGGGGATATGATATGGATCTGCTCAGGTCAAAGAGATTAATGATCCCGCTCTCGCTTACAATCTTGATGATAATCGTTTTGGTGATTTTGAAAACTCACCATATGCTCA
>CAZHVH010000794.1:0-1567 GCA_964535855.1 uncultured bacterium | reverse complement strand
TATCGTGGCTGGATATGCGGGGAGGGACGATATCAACCCCAGGATAACGCAGAACGCCACCTTTCTCATATGTCTTGTCCCCCTTTCAGCGACGCCCAGCACACCGCCAGTTTCCCTTTAGCTCGAACTGCCGTGCTGTTAAAACCGCTCGGACCGGCATCTGGCACCTCCTCTCCTATGAGAACCACATTATCCAGATGAATCTCCGCTCCCCCGCCGCCGATCACCACCTCTCCTGATTCCGGAAGGATCTTCCAGCTCGTCCAGTCCGCCTTCCCTTTCAGTTTGCCGTCCACCCACATCGAAACGGTTTTCCCCTTCACCATTACCTCAGCGTGATACCATCGATTGAGCTCTGTGGTGAAGGGTATCTTTACAACCCCAGGATATTGATTCACCGCCCATTTTATCATGGAGATCCAAAGCTCATGTGGCAAGAAGCAGGCAAACGCTCCAATGCTGTCTTCATCGTTAATACGGAAGAACAGCCAGATGTAAGGACTATTGTCGAGAACCTTGGTCATCATGCAATCGAAGGAAGCTGTGAAGTCACGCAGGGATTGCTCATAGTTGAACGCAAGCTGAGTAGGAGTATGGCGGTCTGTATCGGTGATAACGACCTCACCATCCTTCCATGCGATCTGTTCGGCCTTGGGATTTGGCACCCAGCCCTCGTAATCCCCATCTTCAAAATCGTCCCTGAATATCCCTGCCCATGATAAACATGCTGGGAGAAACAACATTACCCCCAGGATAAAGCAGAACCCTGCCTTTCTCATAGATCTTGTCCTCCTTTTTTCAGGTATAGAGCTCGGCATTGTTCCCACACAGCAAGGAGCCTGTGGAACTGCTCCCGTGCTTCGGGATCATCTTTCGATCTTCCTTCTAGATGGTTCAAGAATCCCTTCCATCTCTCCAAATAGGGTGCTTTCTGTGCTAGCTCGGTGAGAAACTGCCAGCCCTTCGGATCCTTCGGGGGATAGACATATCCCCTCATGAAATGCTCAAGAGCTCTCTCATATTCCCCCAGCATCAAATAGATCTTACCCAGGGCCTGAGCGCTTCGAGGGATAGGACGCCGCCTCATTATCATGACTCTGGCGATTTTTAAGTTCTCCTCGGGAAAGATCCGATCGTCGGCCCAGCGTTCCATCATAAACCAGAACCACTGTTTCGCGTACCAGCGTGCCGCTATATTATCCCTGTTAAGCCCCTTAAATGCCTTCATCGCCTTCGATACGAACTCCCTTGCTTTCCCTATTTCGCCCCTATGATAATGCGCCTCAGTCATCACGGCGTTCAGATAGAAGAGGTCATGCGGGATATCCCTGCATCTGTGCTCGTCCAGAAGCTCCTCGCACCATCTCTCCGCCATCTCAGGATTGCCCGACTGCGCGTATATCCTTCCGATACCGTATAAACACCACTTCATCCACCCCTCTGAGCTTCCCACCTCACGATCCTCCATCTCCCTCGATATGGCGAGTCCTTCCCTCAGAGCCTGATCAGCTCTCTCCCACTCCTCATGTCTCACGTAGTGAAAATGCAGATATGCGTAGCTGGCCAC
>CAZHVH010000793.1:0-1570 GCA_964535855.1 uncultured bacterium | reverse complement strand
TCGCGCTCGATACTGGGCGAGAACCGGATTGCCGTTCATCTACTTCTGGAGGGCGTCCGATAGGCCGAGCATGATGCTCTTCGCCGATATACCCGTGTTAGGATCGAGCTTCTTCAAGATGCCGTGGTTTGGCAAACCGGTTCAGTGGTGTGGGCTTGCCTACGCGACCGATCTGCAAAGGCTGGCATATGTCCTTGATGAGCTGGGCGAGAGGAAGGAGGCGAGGTTCTGGAGGCATATCGCCGAGGGGATGACCATATGCGGTATGCAGATGCAGATCGAGAGTGGACCCAGAAAGGGAAACTATCCCGACTCCGTCAGCCTTACATATCAGTATAAACGAAACGATCCCGGGATCATAAATCCCCATCTGATCGTCCAAAACATCTGGATGCTGACCCATCCCGACGAGGGAGCGGTCGATTTCTTCACGAGGGTGCTGAAGACCGATCGGGGCGAGATACACGTCAACGCCGAGGCGAAGATAACGAACGCCAGGATCGATGGGGAGAAGTTGATCGTGAGGCTGAGGACTCCCCTAAGGCTTAAGGGTATAGCGTCGCAGATCGTCATCTCGCCCGTATCAAACCCGACCTTCCTTCTAAAGGGCGGAAGGAAGGTTCAACCCTCAGCCGGCGGGAAGGGCGATTGGTGGCGATACGATCGCAGGGGCAAGAGGATAGAGATACAGGTCATACACGATTCGCCAGAGATCGAGGTGGAGATCGATGGGGTCAGGTTTGAACCCCTTGAGGGTTTTCCCGTCTGTTCGGAGCCGAACTGGAACTTTGAGGTAGAGGGTGATCCGGAAGGATGGTCGCCCGCCCACGATCTGACGCCGTTCACCGTGAAGGAGGGAAAACTCAGAACCAGATCAACGGGAGGCGATCCCTACATGATCGGTCCGCCGATAAGGGTTGAGGCCAAGGATTACGGTGAGCTCCTTATTCGCATGCGGGTTAAGGCGCCGGAGGGGATTGAGAGGGTGGACGGGCAGCTCTTCTGGTCCCGTTCGGATAGCTCCGGCTTTTCCGAGTCGAAGAGCCTCCATTTCGCCATGCCATGCGACGGTGAATTTCACCTCTATCGGGTCAAACTCGCCGGACATCCCGAGTGGCGGGGTAGGATAATCCGCCTGCGTCTAGATCCTGGAAATGTTCCGGATCTTGAGATAGAGATAGATCAGATGAGGCTTGAGTAGAAACTCCCACTGCGACGTGGCGGTCTGACTGCCAAGCGAGCAGACCTAGGGGCGGATATCGGTATCAAGGCGTTAAGGTTTCAGCGGTTTTGTGTAATCACCGGCGGGCTCCAACCTGACGGGCCCGGCCGGGCTGATATCTATTGGGGCAATCGGTAGCTCCATGATCTTGCCCATGAACTCGATCCTCTCAAGTCGATCCCTGTCCAGCGTCGTACCGATCTTTCTGAAAAACGGGAACAGATCTTCGCCCACGGCGATGCTCATATCTTCGACCATCTCGCCCCACGTCTCCCTATGATCGGGCTCTTCCCGCCACCGCATGGCGCGCACCCAATACCAGCGGGGATACCATGTCGTTCCATATCG
>CAZHVH010000792.1:0-1575 GCA_964535855.1 uncultured bacterium | reverse complement strand
TGGGATATCAGGAGGACAGTTGGATTACGTTGAGGTCAACTCCACATCCTCAGCCACTGGAGGAGGGGTGGTGGCCTCATTCCAGCTTGAGGTTATAAGTACGCCTCCATCGGGATACACCACTGTCTCCTTCGACTTCGACGAGGCTAACGGGAGGGTAACCGCTTTGTCCGTCGCGGGAGATGGCACGCTTACCCCGGCCACCACTAACGGGACGATATACATCGGCGCCGCCGCACCCCCGGGCGGGACGACCATCTCGGGCAAGATCCAGTTGCAGTCCAGGACGGATCACTCGGCACAAGTGACGATAGAGATCAGGAATCCTGGCGTGACCACTCCTCTGGAGACGAGAGTTGTGAATACCAGCTCGGATGGCAGTTATACCCTGAATCTGACCTCGACGGCTGGAACATATGACATAGCTGCAAAGGCCGATGGGTTCCTCAGACAAACCCTGCAAAACGTCACGATCCCATCCTCAAGCGTAAACTTCTCTCTGTTGGCCGGGGATGCGGATGGAGATAACGATGTTGATCTTTCGGATTTCAACATCCTAGCGGCCAGCTTCGGCAGCGTTCAAGGGGATCCAAATTACAATTCGAGCTGTGATTTCAACGGAAACGGGTCTGTGGATCTTCCCGATTTCGCCTATCTGGCAGGTAACTTCCTCCAAGCAGGCGATGCCGCTCCTGGAAAGGCCATAGATGAGTTCGATCTGAGGCTTTCCTCCAGAGCCGTCGGGCGGGAGACGATGGAGGTCGTGCTTGAGGGAGGTGTTTCGTCCCTATACGCCTATGCGGTACAGGTGAAATTCGACCCGGAAAAGGTTCAGATATGTAGCGCTGAGCCTGGAGAGCTGTTGAGCGATGAGAAAGCCCTATATCACATCAAAGTCGAGAGGCCAGGATTGGTGACCGTGCTTGTGAGCCTCGTCGGAGGAAGGGAAGGACTAAACGGTACAGGGGAACTACTAAGGCTGATGTTCAGGGTTAACGGCAGACATGCGGACGTGAGACTTCTTAACGGCGCATTGATCGCGAGGAGAGGGTCAAATGAGGGCAGAATGTATATACTCCCGGAGCTGAGTTTGACCTTGCATGCCGTGCCTGCAACAACTTCTCTGGGGCAGAACTATCCCAATCCATTTAACCCTGAGACGTGGATACCTTTCAAACTTGCTGAGCGAGCTGAGGTAAGAGTCCGGATATTCGACGTATCCGGCAGGCTAGTGAGGGTTTTGGATCTGGGAAAGCTCGAGCCGGGCTACTATGAGGATCGAAGCAGAGCGGCATATTGGGACGGACGAAATGAGATCGGTGAAAAGGTGACGAGTGGTGTTTACATATATCAGCTTCTGGTAGGTGACAGATCATTCGTGAGAAAAATGGTTATCCTTAAGTGATCCCCCTCCAGGTCCTACCTGGAGTCTCTCTAGGGCGAGGGAGTAAAGGGCACCGCCACCCCACCCTTTACTCCCTATTTTCTCTTCCGCCCTCCTTAAACGGGCAGGCAATAGCCTGCCCGTTATTTTTTGCCTACATCCATCCGCTGTACTTCGCTACGAGAGGCATA
>CAZHVH010000791.1:0-1575 GCA_964535855.1 uncultured bacterium | reverse complement strand
CTGATACCCGGCAGACACGAGGTGAAGCTCGTCATGTCCAATCACGGAACTGTATCGAAGATCGTCACCCTCAAAGAGGGGGAGATGAAAAACATAACCCTGAAGCTTCCCACCCGCAACAAGCAGATATCGATACTGGCAGGTGGGATCGCCATCGGCGGCATCACGATCGCCGTCTTGCAGTTCTTCGCGGGAGGGTTTTAAACCATGATCGGAGATATGAGAAAATCCGTCGGGGCGATATCGCTGATGATCCTGCTCTCATCGGCCGCCTTCGGAGCAGGGCGGGGGGACATGCCGTTTGCCGTTGAGAGCGTTAGGATCTTAAGCCTCGGAGGGGCCTATACGGCGTTGACCGACGAGGAGAACACCGTTTTATATAACCCCGCTTGTCTCGAATACGTTCAAGAGAGCAAGCTGGCGATATTCGGGTTGAGGGCCAACCTGAACAAGGATACCGTCGAAAGCACCTCCAAGCTCATCGATTCATACATGGATGTCAATAAGCTGAGAAAAATCCCGCGCAGCACGATCGATGAGCTCAGAACCTATCACCCGCTGATATCCCTCAACGGACCGATACAGATATCCTATGTGAGGAATCACCTCGGCTTCTCGCTGCTCAATCCCGTCTCAAACGCCAAGCTCAGCTATGACTACAGGGATGGAGCCGTCATAAAGCTCAGAGGCTATCAGGATGCCATGGTGAGCTTGGCATATGGTGGAAAGGTGTATAAAAACCTTTCCATCGGACTGGCGATGAAATACCTCGTCCGATGTGAGGTAGGAAAGCTGGGCGGTGATGATATCCTTCAGCTCTACGACATGAAGGGCAACCTCTACATCCGCAGAGGTCTGGGATGGAACTTCGGTATGACATACGAGATCGAGAAATGGTCGCTGAGGGTGGGGCTGAGCATCAGAGATCTCTTCGGCACGGATCTTTCCGAGCAGATCCTCGAACTTGAGAACACCAAGTTCAGGGAGGGGGGCAAAACCGAGATCAAACGGGCCATCAGAATAGGTCTCTGTTATCAGCCCGATTTCAAGATACCTTTTGGCAGACTGGCCTACTATCCGTATGAGACGCTCGTGGTCTTCGACTTCGGCGATGGGAAATCGTTCGGGGAGAAATTCCACCTCGGCATGGAGATCAGGCTCTTCAGATGGATGGCGTTGAGGATGGGCATAAACGACGGTATAAGGCTGGGATTGGGGTTACGCACGACTGTGTGTAAACTGGATTATATGTTTTCACCGGGTTATAAGGACAGGTTTTTGGACGAGAGGGTGAGTAACGTTCACGCCTTCTCGCTTATCTTCAGCTATTAGGGAGGGATTGGGTATGAAAGTGAGATTTATTCCGCTCCTCATCATCGGGGCGGTTCTGATATGGACGGGATGTTCCAACTATACCCAACAGGCGAGGGTGTATGAATCGCTCGGCGACTACAACTCCGCCGTCCTGGCGTATCAGAAGATGATCGAGAAGAGCGATGGCGTCAAGAAGGCATACGCTCAGGCAAATCTGGGTAGAATCAAACTCAAGCTCGGTCAGAACTGGGAGGCGGAGGA
>CAZHVH010000790.1:0-1577 GCA_964535855.1 uncultured bacterium | reverse complement strand
GGTCTATCGTCTATATCGCCCCTATCCCTGGGAGACATCGCCTGCCACATCTCAAATCTCCTCTTCACAGAGTTAGCTGCGGAGCTCTTAGCAGCTTCTATCCTTAGGGGATCAGGCTTCCCACCTACCTCCGCATCCAACCACCTGAGGTACTCCGCCCTTAGCTCCTCGAAGACATCTCCGTTCTGTGCGGAGACATCCTTGCTTTCATCGGGATCATCGAGCCTGTCAAAAAGTTCCCAGTCTTTTGCCTCTGTGAGCATTCCCGGAGCATATGTGCGCATGAGCGTCCATCGTTTCGTCCGATACGCCCTTTGGGCGGACCAGAGGCCCTGGTTCGTGACTACAAATTTCCTGTGCTCAGTGGTCTCCCCGCGGAGAATCGGCCAGAGGCTCTTACCTTCGAAGAATTCGGGGGCTTTTACCCCAAAAGCCTCAAGTACCGTGGGGGCGATGTCCGTATGTTGGACGAAAGTGGAGATCGTCTGAGCCTTTACCCTGCCCGGCGACCAGATGAACAGCGGCACATGAGCCACCTGTTCATAAGCGTCCATGTGATCGAAGTACACGCCGTGTTCTCCCCTGAGGGCTTCCCCATGATCAGAGGTGAAGATGATCATCGTGTCGTCCAATACCTTCTCCTTCTCCAGAGCTTCAAGCACATCGCCGAAATGCTCATCGGCGTAATTTATCTCGGCGTCATATTGAGCTATAGGATACTCGATGTCCGTGAGCCCCTCCTTTAATTCCGGCACCGCTCCACCGGAGATGAAGAAATACATGAGCGGCCGGGATCGGAGATCCTCAAGGGATTTATTCGAGGGATCATATGGATCGCCGGAGTAGAACTTCTCCAGATACCTTTGGGGCACGAGATTGTAAGGCGTATGGGGGTCCCAATAATGGAGGAAAAGGAAGAACTCCTGGCGGGCGTATGCCTTAATCCAAGGAATCGCCTCCTTGTTCACGTCTTCGCAGCTGACATGTTGAAGCCATTTACCGATGTTCGGCTGGATATAATGGACGAAACCCTGAGCGAACCAACGGCGAAACCGATAAAGAGTGCTTATAGCCGCTGTCAGTATCCCCTTCTTCGCTAGAAGGGCCGGGAAGGTATCTAGCCGACTTGGAATCGTCTCCTCTGGCTGACCATGTGTGACAATCCCCGTTTTAATGCCACGCTGTCCCGTAAAAGTGGCCGTATAGCATGGTTGTGTGGGAACATCCGTGGCGTAGCAATTCGTGAAGATCGTGCCCTCACGTGCCAGCTCATCGAGAACCGGCGTCGTCTTCCTCGGATAACCGTTGAACGAGGCATGATCATATCTCATGGTGTCAAAAAAGACCAGTATTACCCTCATCGTGAAACCTCCGATGGGTTTTTACCTGATTTTACACCCCTGGCGTTTTTCTGTCAATTCCTTACCTCACTTGATTTTCGCCTTCTCTTTCTGTTAGAATTTCACCGTAAAACCCAGGCTGAAAGGAGGGGAAAGATGCAGTACCGCGAATACGGCAACACGGGCATCAAGCTGTCCGCCCTCGGATTCGGATGCATGAGGTTCCCCACCGATGAG
>CAZHVH010000789.1:0-1577 GCA_964535855.1 uncultured bacterium | reverse complement strand
CCGAATACATCCACCGCGAAAGCGATCGAAGGGATAGGCCGTTCATACACATCAACTGGAAGACGATGGAGAACGCGTGGTTCGAGAGTGCAGGGGATAACGAGCAATACCGTTGGCGTCGGGATCAGGAATGGTACTTCGACAACCCTCCAACTCCGATACCGGGCAACTATTGCTACATAACTCTCAATAGGCCGGGAGAGACTTACTCTCTGAATGGTCTCTGGACCGGCGTGGAGATAAAGGAGAGGATAGGGAACAGGGTGAAGCTCCAAACCAACTGGCTGCGTTGGGAGTGTGATTTCATAAACGGCTTTTATTACCGATGCCCCTATCAACGTCAGTATGATGGATGGGATGAAGATGAGCTCTACTACGACTGTGAGGCAGGCCACCATGTTGATTCGGTTTCAGATGATGGCGGATGGAGGGAAGAGAGCTGATTTCGAGGACCTCCACTTCGATGTGATAGAGTTGATAGCATTTGCGATGTGGGGGTATAAATTTCCGGGGCCAGAGGGCTGGGCAGATTCGTTTGAGATATCCGGCCCCTCCATCACAGGTTATGACGTCAAACCGAAGGACAAACTCGCCACAACGTGGGGGAGTATAAAGGGACGATGATTCTCAAGGAGACAGCGATCATCGGCATCTGGATCATAATAGGGGCTGTTGCCCTGGGGGGGTTCGATGCTCTCGGCCTATTATCACCTCATGAGGCCGGCCTCGCCTCAGCCATCGAGGTGGATCTGCCGGAGGTGTACAGGATCTGGCGCGAGAAGGAGGCGATCTTCGTGGATTCACGTCCATCAGCCGCTTTCAAAAGAACCCATATCCCGGGGGCTGTGAACGTCCCGCTTGGAACCTTAAAACAGGTCGCGGACACTCTCTCCAGACTCTCAATCGGCCGTGATGAGAGTGTCATCCTCTACTGCAGCGGCGCTCATTGTCCCAACGCCCATCAACTTATGTTTCTTTTTCTGAGACTAGGGTATCGAAACGTGCGGGTTTTCTCGAGAGGTTTGGAGATATGGAAGGTCTTGGGATATCCGCTGGAAAAAGATGGCCGAAATGGAAGACGAAGCTGAGATCCCCGTTTATCACGGTTCTGAGGGTGTTCCTGGGGAGTGTGCTGTTCTCGGCGGGTGTGGCGAAGATGGCGAATTTCCCACTGTTCCTCAGATATATCTCGCTCTATGATCTCCTTCCACCGTCGTTGGTGACCCCGACGGGATATCTTCTCCTTTCGGCTGAGATAAGTATTGGGGCGCTGCTCATCATAGGGTATTTCTCTCGTGGGGCGGCGTTGCTCGGTGGAATTCTGTTCCTCACCTTTTCAATGGCCCTCTCATCGGTGATATGGCGGGGGTTACCCCTGGAGGACTGCGGATGTGAGAACGTACTTTTCAAGCTGTTCGGAGCACGCCTGGACTGGAAGGCCGTCTCAGGATTATCCCCGGCACGGTTATACGCATTTTCAGAGGAATTCCCCCTTCAGTTTTCGAAACCTCCCAACATCATATTCGCGAATATACCTATATCAGTACCTGAGAAAAGTCATATCCGGTTCATCGCAG
>CAZHVH010000788.1:0-1577 GCA_964535855.1 uncultured bacterium | reverse complement strand
ATAATGAACATGAGTCCAAGACAGCTATTGATCCCAGATCTAAAAGGTAATAGAATCTCCGTAAAGATCCGCTATGATTAAGGTGAAATCTATACTTAGAGAGGTGCTCGTATGATACCGATAGAGGCCTCCAAATTGTTGATCTATCGAGAAGTTTGGCAGGATCCGCCGATGCGGGCTCGGGCGGAGAGGCTTATGAGAAATATAACCGCCGAGGAGATACATCATGACGTGGATGACGAGAAGCTAGCTGATATCGTCAGGGAGATGAAACTGCAGAGCCGCCCGGTCATGGGGATGCGTAACGAGTGCAAACCCGTCGTCATCTTCAACTATTGGCGCTTCGATGAGCCGCTTGAGCTTTATCTGGCGCGGAAGAGCAGGTATCCTGAGCTGTTCAGCTGGCCCACGGTGAAGTTCGCAGGCGACAGGGGTTTTGACTGGCGGGAGAGCGGATCAGCTCGATATCGACGGAGAACCGGCCTCGTGTGTAATCCCGCATGGCAGATCCACTCCATCGGCGGCTGTCCCTTTCGATGTGCATACTGCAATCTGGGATGGTCCATAAATATCCTCATGAACTTCGAGGAGTATATGGCTCGGCTCGACGGGCGGATCGATCGGTTTGCTCCTGGACAGAAGCTGTTTCAATACGATAACGAGACGGATACGGTCTGTTTCGAGCCGGAATACGATGCCGCCCGACAGCTCGTCGAGTATTTCGCCCGAAAGCCCGGTAGATGGCTTGAGCTTTATGTAGGTAAGAGCGATAACGTAGATTTCCTGCTGGATCTGGACCATCGGGGCAAGACGATATGCTGTTGGAGCCTCTCAGCTAGGACGCAGTCGGCTCTGTTCGAGTGGCACACGGCCGGCATGGAGGAGCGCATCGAGGCGATGAGGAAATGCCGCGAGGCGGGCTACGACGTTCGAGTCAGGTTCTCACCGATAATACCGGTGCGCAACTGGGAGGAGGAAAACAGCGAAATGATCGAGATGCTGTTCGACAGGGTACAGCCGGATCTGGTGACCTTCGAAACCCTCCGGTTCATGGATTATGATAGGATCGTAAGATATCTGGATGTAGACCTGCTCGATCCGGATTGGCTGGAGGCGATGGAGGAGGTGAAGGGAAAGCCTCACAAACAGGGATGCGAGATACCGCGGGAATGGCGGTTGAGGATCTACCGCTTCATCATCCAGGAGCTCGAGCGCGTAAGCCCACAGACGCTATATGCGCTATGTCGGGCCGAGCGGGAGGTGTGGGATATCCTGGCGGAGGATTTCTCCCGACACGGGCAGAGCCCCGACGATTATGTCTGCAACTGTGGGCCGTGGTCCACGCCGGACGATCCCCGCCTTAAACCGCTTGCACCTCCATATTCATAGAGCTCGACCGATCTCTCGTAGCGTTCTCTCATCCTGGGGATGGATCGAGCCATCGCCCAACGGCCCGGTGTTGAGGAGAAGGTTTGCCCCTATCCCATGAGCGTCCTCGATCATCCTCATCACTTCATCCGGGCCCTTGTGATCTGCCTCGGCATGGTATCCCCACGCCTTGGTCTGCAGCGTGGCGC
>CAZHVH010000787.1:0-1590 GCA_964535855.1 uncultured bacterium | reverse complement strand
TCATCCCTTAAGTGTCTTCTCATCGAGAACCTCCTTCAACCGTTTCAATCCTCTGGCCATCCTGCTTTTGACCGTCCCCTCAGGTATACCCAATATCTGGGCGATCTCCTTGAATTTAAACCCCTCGAGATGTTTCAAGATCAAGACCTGTCGCTGCTCGATTGGAAGCATCTGAAGCGCCCTTTCGATCCCCGAGCGTCTCTCTCTTTCGAGCAGCGTCTCATCGGGAGATCGAGATCCATCGGGGAGGTTCAGCGCCTCCTTGCCCAGCGGGCGAAAAATCCTGAGCCATCTCCGCTTCTTACGATATTCGTCAACGGTCAGGTTGGCCGCTATGCTGAATATCCAGTTCCTCGTCTGAAGGTTGATGGGACACGGCGTTTCCCCTCTGAAAAGCTACTTCATATTCTAATACGCGGGGGACGAGGAAAAGTTTCGCAACAGCCGTTCAACTCGTCCGGCGTAAGTCGAATTTGATTTGTAAGAATAAAGAAGGTATAATTATACCAGAAAAATTTCCTACTTTAGGGAGATGATTATATGCCGAGCGCTGTGTCAAAGATCACCGTCACCATTCCCAGGGAATTAACGGAGATGCTCGATGAGAAGGTCAGGCAGATGGGCGTAACGCGCAGTCGGCTGGTAAGCGAGGCGATCGAGCAATACCTGAAGGAACTTAGGAAAAAAGCCATTGCTGAGGAAATGCGCAGGGGATACATGGAGATGAGCGAGGAGGAGAGGAAATTCCACATACGGATATCGGAAGAAGGTATTCCGGCTGAGAACGAGGCGCTTCGTATCGCCGTTGGAGATGAGGAAGAAGAGCCATGGTGGTAAAGCGCGGACAGATCTGGTTGACCAGATTCGATCCCGCCGTGGATTCCGAACAGAGAGGGACCCGTCCCGCCCTCATAGTCAGCAACGATATAGGCAATCAGTATGGACCGACGGTTATCGTCGTGCCGCTTACGAGCAAAGTGGCGAAAAGGCGTCTCCCGACACATGTCCTGATTCCTAGAGCCACCACCGGGCTAAAAGTTGATTCTTTAGCGTTGACCGAACATGTTAGAAGTGTCAGCAAACAACGGCTTGTCAGATACCTCGCCTTCGTGGATAGTGAAACCATGGAGCGAGTTGATGAGGCATTGAAGATCGCCTTGGATCTGACATAAGAGGGCGTCCCCTTTACCCCTGCCGCCCTACGAAAGTGCTACCATGATTGTGAACCATCCACAGCTCGTGATATGACTCCATCTGAGCGGAGGTATTACAATGAACAAAGAAAAACACATTGACCCAATCCCGGAAGAATTTAGCGATTATGAAGAGGCGGCCGAGTTCTGGGATACCCATGATACGACGGATTATCTTGACGAATTTCAAACGGTTGACGCCATTACCGAATTCAAAGGCAGGCGTTACGAAGTGGAGCTCGATGAGGAGATCGCCCTCAAACTTCAAGCTCAGGCGATCCGTAAGGGAACCACGCTTAGCCATCTGGTAAATGAGCTTCTACGTGCACATCTTTCCACCGTTATCTAACCGGCCTTCTGACGAAGGTGACGAATCCCGATAAGAAGAACAGGAGGT
>CAZHVH010000786.1:0-1603 GCA_964535855.1 uncultured bacterium | reverse complement strand
GCCCTACGCCTTACGCTCTACACAAGGATGGGCTTTCCCGGCGGCTCTCGTAAAACACCCTCATGTTACTTCCTCCTCGTTTATCCGCTTCCCCTTCTTTGTTCCAAGTCGCATCTCAGGCACCGTTTGGCCTCTTCACGGGCATCGCTCTCGCTCAAGGCCCTCTCAACCTCCTGGAATCCCCTTATTCGTTCCTTAACGGGGAGGCTCGATATGATATGTCTCCCCCTTTCTGAGGGTTCGATCTCCCTTTCAAGCTCTTCCGGAGGGATGAACTTCTTCCTGATCTCCAGCCGACCTTCCATCAGATCCTGTCCTCTGAGATATCTATCAATTGAGATGGCGGCCCTTTCCCCGGCGGCTATCGCCTCGATGACAGTCGCTGGGCCTGTAGCGACATCTCCTCCCGCGAAGACCCCTTGTATCTGTGTGGCCAGCGTGATCGGATCGACGTTCAACTCCCCTTCGATGAATGGAAGCTCAGCTCTTTGACCTATAGCGAGGATCACCTGATCGAGATCGATCCTGAATTCAGAGCCCTCAACGGGGATGGGTCGTCTACGTCCTGTCTCGTCATATTCGCCTAACTCCATTCTTATACACTCTAAGCCTTTAACCTTTTCGCTTCCCAGGATCCTTCGAGGCGAGGTGAGATACTCGATCCTCACCCCTTCCTTTTCTGCCTCTTCGATCTCGCTTTCAATGGCGGGCATCTCAGATCGGGTTCTGCGATAGAGAATCTGAACCTGTGAGGCGCCGAGTCTCACGGCTACTCTGGCGGCATCGATAGCCACATTTCCGCCGCCTATTACAGCGACCTTTTCGCCGAGTTTGACCTTTTCGCCGAGATTCACCTTTTTGAGCAGTTCTAAGCCGCTCAAAACACCCTCGAGATCTTCACCCGGAATTCCGAGCCTTACGCTGCCCTGGGCGCCGACAGCTATGAACACCGCATCAAATTCTCTTTTAATTTGGTCGAACGATATCTCCTCACCCACAGGTGTTTCCGTCCTGATTTCCACTCCCAGATCCCTGATGAGTTGTATCTCCCTCTGCACGATATCCTTAGGAAGCCTATAGCCTGGGATTCCAAGGGAGAGCATCCCTCCGGGGACAGGAGCCGATTCAAACACCGTCACAGGATACCCTTTTCTCACCAGGTGATAGGCTGCTGAAAGGCCGGCAGGACCGGAGCCGATGACGGCGACTTTTTTCTCCCTTCTTTCGATTTTTCTCACCTTCTCGATCAGTTCTCTCCTATATTCATCCCATGCCTGATCGGCGGCGAAACGTTTGAGGGCCTTGATCGCCACGGGGGCGTCCACCTCGCTCCTCCTGCATTTCAACTCGCAGGGCTGATGGCAGACCCTGCCGCAAACGCCGGGGAACGGTATCCTCTCCATGATAACGGAGAGAGCCCCTTTATAATCTCCCTCGGCTATGAGGCTAACATATCCTGGAACGTCAATCCCGGCGGGACATGCGTGCTGACATGGAGAGTCGAAGAGGGCTTCACAGGCACAGGCCGGACATCTCTTCTCCTTTATATGCGCCTCGTATTCGTCCCTGAAATACCGGATCGTCGAGAGGATCGGATTAGGGG
>CAZHVH010000785.1:0-1603 GCA_964535855.1 uncultured bacterium | reverse complement strand
TATCCAAACTAGCTTATCGGGTGTGTGAGGATGTTTGAATTTTTCTTTTCTCCAAAGTCGGTGGCCGTTATAGGTGCTTCGAGGAACGAGCAAAAGCTGGGATACGGTGTTTTACTCAACATAGTTCAATCGGGATTCAAAGGCAGGATTTATCCCATAAACCCTAAAGCTGATGAGATACTCAATCTGAAATGCTACCCTTCCGTTTTGGACGTCCCGGACGATATAGACCTGGCCGTGGTAGTTATACCGGCTCAATATGTTTTGAAAGCGGTGGAGGAATGCGGAAGGAAGGGTGTCAAGGGCGTCATCGTCATATCAGCCGGCTTTAAGGAGATAGGAGGCGAAGGCGCAAAATTAGAACAGGAGCTGGTGAAGATAGTTCATCAGTACAACATGAGGATGATAGGGCCGAACGTGTTGGGATTGATAGACACCATCACGCCTATTAACGCCTCCTTCTCAGCCGGAATGCCACATTCAGGATCGATCGCTTTCATGTCTCAATCCGGCGCTCTATGCACCTCCGTTCTGGATATGTCCCTGGCGGAGGGGATCGGATTCTCCCGGTTCGTCAGTCTGGGAAACAAAGCCGATCTCAATGAGATCGATCTGCTTGAAGCTTGGGAGAAGGATCCGCACAGCAAGGTTATCACCGCCTATCTCGAGGGGATAGTTGATGGGGTGCGCTTCTTGGAGGTGGCCCGTAGGGTGACCAAGATCAAACCTATCATCGCCATAAAATCCGGAACAACGGAGGCTGGCGCAAGGGCCGTCTCATCCCACACGGGAACCTTAGCTGGCTCCGAGAGGGCATACGAGGCCGCTTTCAGACAGGCGGGTATCATCAGGGTTTTCTCCGTTCAAGAGCTTTTTGATTACGCCGTCGGATTCGCCCTGCAGCCGATGGTCAAAGGCGGAGGAGTCGCCATAGTGACAAACGCCGGCGGGCCTGGCATAATGATGACGGACGCCTGCGAGCGACTTAGCGTGCCGCTAGCTCGGTTTTCACGGAAGACGATAGAGCACCTGAGAGCTCATCTTCCCCCAACGGCCAACGTTCTCAATCCGGTCGATGTGATAGGCGATGCGCTGGCCGATCGATACGCGATCGCCCTGGAGACGGTGCTGAAAGATCCGAATGTCGGCGGAGCTGTGGTTATACTCACCCCTCAGGTTATGACCCAGATAGAGGAGACCGCCGAGGTAGTGGGAGAGATAGCCTCTAGATATGACAAGCCGGTTCTGGGATGTTTCATGGGGAAAGCTACCACCGAGAAAGGGGTTCAGATACTCAGGGATTACAGCATCCCAAATTACGAGGTTCCGGAGAGAGCTGCCGGCGTTCTCAGGGCGATGTATGAGTATAAGGACTGGCTTGAAACCCCTCCGCTTGAGGTAGAGCGGTATGAGTTCGACAGCGACAGGATCAAACGGGTGATCTCTACCGCTAGATCTGAGGGAAGGCTTACCCTCGGCGATACGGAGGCAAGGGAGATCATCGAGGCATGTGGCATTTCGGTTCCAAAGACAGGGCTGGCCCGAACGCCGGAGGAGGCCGTGCGGATAGCGGATGAGATCGGCTATCCGGTTGTTATGAAGA
>CAZHVH010000784.1:0-1609 GCA_964535855.1 uncultured bacterium | reverse complement strand
GAAGCACGTTTTTGTTGTTCGCCCATGGGAAGAGCCATATCATCGGCGCGCCGGCCTCCGCCCTTATCCTCGTGTAAACCAGGGCCGTCCCCAGAAGCAGGAGGAAATACATCAACACAGCGTCGGTCGCTATACCGGCCGCCCTCGCCCACGCACAGATGCCCGCGAAACCGATGATCCCCCCGAAAAGGGCGACCCTGTAGGGGAGCGGCTCGTTCTCATCGAGCTTATCCTCCCCTCTGAAGGCGCAGGTCAACACGTTTAACAGATGCCTTCGAGCGGCCCAGACGAGCATGATCGCCAGCCCGATGTAAGCCCCGCTCGCTTGCTCGAACAGAAAGGGAAATCCGGGATAGCTCCACCCGAAGGCGGACGCCAACACGGCGACCAGCTTGAACGACAGATAGAAGAACCAGACCGAGAAGTTGACGTCGAGCGGCATCAGATACGCGAGACCGAAGACGGCCGGTCGAAACTGAAAGGCCAGCGGCCGCACTGCGCTCCAGGGGCGATCCGTGAAAACCCTGCCGATGTCCACGTATTTCCCCGGGGCGGGAAAGGAGGGGAAGAAAGCGTGAAGGATGTTCAGCAGGTTGTAGAAGAAGGTCACTCCAAATCCCAGCCACATCAGTCTGTTCATGAAGAAGGACGGTACCCTCCACCTCGTCTCCTCCGTTTTGGCTATCTCCGTGCAGAACCGGGCCACGGGGAAGACCAGCCTCTCGTGCTCAACCCACTGCCGTCTGAAGATCACCACCATGCAGAGCATCGTCCAGAAAAACAGGATGAAAAACAACGTCCACATCGCCAGAGGGAGCAGCCATGCCCCCCAGGGCACGGTTCCGTCTATGGAGCCTTCGTAGGATTCCCAGATGGCAACTCGATCTTGAACCGCCATCCATTTCGGCAGATACCTGTTGAACAGGTGATATTCGTTCTCCGGCGTGGCGAAATAAAAGGGAGCGGTTAAGACGGGCAGGAAATATCGGATCATGCCGACGGAGGACATCGAGACGGAGATCGCCACCATGGTGTATACCGTCAGAACCTCGCCGTCGGACAGGGCCAGCGGTCGCAGCCACCTGTGCAGGAAGGGGTTGATCGACACCAACAGGAGCAGGGCGGCCACGGCGGGTATGGGAGGGACGGATTCGGCGAAATTCCCCGAGTGGGTGATAAGTCCCGTATAACGCAGCCAGATGTTGCCTATAAAGGTGAAGGCGACCGCCAAAATGAAAACGCGCAATCTCAGACTGGAATCCTTTGAACTCTGACGTTTCATCACCTCAACCAACGCTCGAAGAAGTCGAAAGCCTCACGCCGCATCAGTTTCTCCCCTTTCGCTGAGTTTGAACCCCCTACCCCCGATTGGGATGAGCCTGACGACTCCCTTTAGTATAAGCGAGTTGGTCGGAAGAATCAACTTTATCAGGATGGGAGGAGGCATAAGAAATTTATCGGTAACAGGGGGATGGTTCACAATTAGGGTGATAATTTCCGCCGTTGTAGGCGCGAGGCTTCGCGTCCTTTGTATGGGCTAGGTATTCAGGGGAGAATGCCTAGCCCCTCGAGGTATGGTATAATAGACCACGGATTCAAAGACCTGAAG
>CAZHVH010000783.1:0-1610 GCA_964535855.1 uncultured bacterium | reverse complement strand
TCTGATCGAATAGAAGTATACCCCCGAGGCCACCCTTTCCCCCCTCTCATCCCTTCCATCCCAATATGCCGCCTTACCTCTGGTCAGATAGGCTCCGGCCCTCAGGTATCCCAGATCCAGCCTTCTCACAAGGCCGCCCGATAGGTTGTATATCTACCGTCCCCCAGACCGGATGTGGCGAGGAATCTCCCATCGGGGCTGAAGAGTACACAGCTCACCGACTTGAGAAAGGGAGGCAGACCGATCTCCTTCTCCCCCGTTTTGACGTTCCATATGGATACGGTGTTATCCTTGTAGTTGGAGAGGGCGATGTGTTCCCCGTCGGGGCTGTATGAGATGGCGTTGACCGAGAACTCGCCCAGATCCAACGTCCTGAGCTCCTTGTTCCGCCTGACGTCCCAGAGCCTCACCCTTCCATCCTCGGCGAGGGCGATCAGGCTTCCGCCGGGGCTGATATCGAACGTCCGGCCAACCCCCTTCGCCTCGATGAAATCCTTCTCCTGAAGGGTCTCGGGATCGTACAGCCATATACCCATTGTGGTGCTTACGGCGATGTAGGAGTTATCGGGCGAGAAGACGACTTTGAGAAGTCCTCCCTTGCTCAGTTCCAGGAAGGGTTCCTGAACCTCCCCCCAGGCGGCGAATGCCGTCAAAAGGAGAATCACCAGACATGGGGAACGAAGACACCTCACATCAGCTCACCCCTCTTCCCATGGATATGGAATTATGATATAACTTCTTCGAAGCTGAGATAATGATACGGCGATCGATGTTCCAAATCAACATTTGATGGTAAGGGGTTAAAGCCATGCGATTGAAGGTGGTTTTTAACTTCAGCGACCGGATCTTTCTCCCCTGGAACTACCTGGATTACCTGAAGGGCATGTTCTACGAGGTGATGATGAGGGGGGATCCGGAGGTGGCTAGGTTCGCCCATGAGGAGGGATTTCAATCGGAGGGGAAGCGGTATAAGCTGTTCACCTTCTCCCTGCTTTATCCGAGGCACAGGGAGAGGCGATCTGACGGACTCATCATGTGGGGCGAGGTCAACTGGTTTTTCTCCTCCCCGATCCCCGGGATCGTCGAGGCGTTCGCCGCCGGGATGCTGATGGAGGGGCAGGTCGAGCTAGGAAGGGCAAGGTGTGACCTCGCCCGAGTTGAGGTGATGCCTGCGCCGGAGTTTTCAGAGGAGATGAGCTTCAGGACGCTTTCCCCCATAGTCGCTTCAACGGGTCAGAGGAGCGGGGATAAGTTCGGCAAGGTCTTCCTCAACCCTGATGATCCTGACTTCCGAAGGGTATTGACCGAAAATCTGGTCAGGAAATACAAGGCCCTTTTCGGTGAGGAACCGGAAGGTGAAGTCGAGATCGAACCGTGCGAGCCTTATAAATCCAAGCTCTTCAACGTCAGTGGGACAAATGTGCGGGGGTATGAGATGCGCCTGAAGCTAAAGGGTGACCCCATCCTCATAAAGCTCGCCTACGAGGCCGGATTGGGCGAAAGAAACGGCCAGGGATTCGGCATGATAGCCATCGATTCCCGACGGTTGAAACCCCGTCTCCAGGCTCAGGACGGAGTTTGAGGTTCACTACTTCGCTCCTGAACAGCTT
>CAZHVH010000782.1:0-1611 GCA_964535855.1 uncultured bacterium | reverse complement strand
GGCCAACATCGCATAGATGGTCAACAGCTCCCTCTGTTGCAGCGCCTGTGTCGGAATGAAGCGCCTGAGGCCGTTATTGAATAAAACCAGCAGGAAGAGGATGAAGATCACGTTGCAGAAGAGCGCAAGGTCTGTGATCTCTATATCCAATACGCTGCTCACCGGCGCCTGCCAGTAGCTGTTTACGATGATGAGAACGGCTCCGATGATGATCGCACGTCCGGTGGCGAATGAGTTTTCGTTACCTTTGATATTCATCGGCTGATCGGCGATGGTCTGCTTTCTTACCTAACGGATGTATTATACCATCCTCCTTTCCCGGTTGGAAGCCAGCTCTCCGATACCCGATGGACGGATATCGGAGAGCGGCAATCCCGACATTGCATCTCCTCCCCGAAACATGTATCCTATAACGTCCCTTCAAACACTTCTGCCGGAGGGGGAAAGATGAAGATCGAAGGACCAAGAGGGGTGAAACCTGAAGAGTATGATGAGATGCTGGAATTGGTGAAACTTGTATTCAGAGCCGATCTGGGAGAGAGAGTCCCTCTGCTTTATAATCCGGAAAACATCGAAAACCTTCGAATTCTCAAGGTGAACGGCAGGATAGTCACCCATATCGGGGTTTCGATCAAGGAGGTATCGATCCTGGGGTGCAGGACGAAAGTGGGGAGCATCGGGTCGGTCTGCACCCATCCCGATTACCGCCGACGAGGTTTCGCGACGATGGTTCTGGAGGACATCATAAGGAAGCTGGAGAGAGAGGGAGTCACCGTCATGAGCGTCTCGGGCGGGAGAGGGCTTTACCAACGACTTGGATGTCGTTACGTGGGGAAACGGTTGATATTCAACATAAACCGTTCCGATATCGGTAAGTTTCCACCTCTGTATCCTGTCGAGCTCGTCCCCTACGAGAAGGAGAGGCACCTGAGGGAGATCGCATTCATCCATCAGGGAGAGCCGATCCGCTTCTGGCGCCCTTTGGAGGATTTCGAAGCCATCCTATCCGTGGTTAGCGTCTCGGTGATCTGTAGGGACGGGAGACCTGTAGGCTACATGCAGGTTAATATCAGGAGGGACGATACCGGGGAAGTGAGATGCAACGTCGGGGAGTTCGCCGGTTCGAGGCTCGCCTTGATCTCCGCCGTGAAGCTGCTTTTCGAGAATTACGGGTTAACGGAGCTCTCGCTGGGAACTCTCCCGCAGGACACCGAGCTCACCCTGATCCTAGAGGAGATCGGGTTGAAACCGAACATATCGAACCTCGGAAACACGATGAGGATAATCAATCTGCCGCTTCTTATGGATCATTTCAAGCCCTACATCCGGCAGCGGGTCTCGACAAAAGTCGCCGAACAGCTCAAGGTTGGGAGGGAAAAGGGCAAATATCTTTTCCAGCTCGGCGATGAAAGGTTCCTCGTGGAGGATGAGGCGAGTTTAGTAAAGATGGTGCTGGGCACGCCCGATGAGGAGGAACGTAGGATAATGCCACGGAAAGGGAAACTCGCCCGAGTTTTAAGGGAGATATTCCCATTCCCGTTCGTTTGGCCGGGGCTGAACAACGTTTGAGCTGCGTTTTAATGGAGGCTATCAAGGGAGGGGAGTTTAATA
>CAZHVH010000781.1:0-1617 GCA_964535855.1 uncultured bacterium | reverse complement strand
AGCAGATTATTGAGGGGATTCTGGGACGGAGATTGATCCTATATTAACTCCCACCATACTGTAAAGTCCAGCCGGTTTGTGTCGATAATCGATAACGGGTGATTTGTCCTTTCCGGGGGAGAATATGATCTATGCTACCAGTTTTGCGGGGCTGATCGTTCAAAGGTTGCTCGATAGCTATAATAACGATGTCACAGCCGTGATGAGACATCTATCAAGCGGTCTGAGAGTGGAGATGCCTGAGGATTCCCCCGCCGATTATTCGATAGTTGAAGATCAGCTCCAAAGGCTCAGAGCGCTTGAAAGGGGGTTGATTAACGCCCAAAACGGCATGTCGCTCATGCAGACCGCCGAGGAGGGCGTTAGCAAGGTCAGAAAGATACTGGAGAGGCTTCATGGTTTATCGGTTCGGGCCTCGAATTCCTCCCTGAGCTACGCCCAGAGGGCCGCGCTGCAGGATGAGGTGGAGGCCCTGTTAAGGGGGCTGGATGAGCTTGTCTCAAATACCCGCCATGGCCGCCATGCCCCCTCTCAGGTTTTAACCGACAGCTCCACATGGGCCATATTGAGGGGGGGACCGGTTCCGGAGGCGTATCCCGCCGTTATAACCAGCACACCTATCGATGTGGCGAACGGGCTGAACGCCACTTTCAGACTGGATGTGCGCACGGATGGAATACCGGCTGACGCCGATAGCAAGGATGCCGTCACGCTTAACGTCAACTCCAAATCCACAACGGCCGCCGAGTTGGCGGATGAGATCCAGAGGTTGATCGATTCCCTGGGAGGCGATTATGCGCCCGGCGGGCCGAAACATGTGACGGTTAAAGGCTACGGTGCCGATGGATCGGACGATATCTTCACCCAGAAGGTTACAGCCAAAGGTTACGGTGCTCCCCCTGAAGGGGCCTCAGTGAAGATAACGGGGGTTAACCTGATCGATTCGATCCCGCCCAGCGGCTTGACCACGCGCTTCAAGATCGAGGTGAGAACCGACGGAACACCGGCCAACGCAAACGCCAGGGGATTGGAAGTGAACATCAATACGACCTCAACCGATGTTAATGAGGTGGCAGGGCAAATTCAAAGCGCGATCGAAGCGCTGGGAGGCGATTACGCGCCGGGCGGATCGAAACACGTGACGGTGATCGGATCGGGTTCTCCCTCCAATGCCACCTTTACCCTAAGGACGGATCAAATCGGTTCGGATGTATCGATAAGCCTGGTTCAGGCCCCTCTCGACCATATATCGACGACGGAGCTCTTCGGGCGAGGGACGGATGATCCCTCCACAGGGGAAGGAGCAGAGCTCACCAGCAGGTCCGTCGATGTGTCGAATGGGCTTGACGTCACGCTGGATATAACCGTCCAGGACGGCGGCGGCAAAACCGTGACGAAGAGCGTCAACCTCACCGTGCCTCAAAACTCCACGGTACAGGACGCCGTTAACTCCATTCAGGGCCAGATCAACAGTGCCTTCGGCTCGAACGTGATAACCGTCTCCTCGGACAGCACAGATCCGAATAACGCCTCCTTCACCTTCCGAACGGTCGAGACCGGGGCGCATGTTTGGCTCACCATAAAGCAGACGGCCGGGGATAAGCTCTTCGATCGGGG
>CAZHVH010000780.1:0-1618 GCA_964535855.1 uncultured bacterium | reverse complement strand
CGCCATCACGGCGTATTTGGTCGAAGTCGAATAGATCATGTCTCATCAAGATAAAAGGATATTTTTGTCGTATTTATTTTACCCCATATCGGCCGGGATGTCAAGTTGTCTTAAGGGCGAAATCCTGGTATCATAATTGGAAAAGCGATCAACGAATCCGCTGCACGTTGGTACGTTTAACGTTCCAACGTTATCCTCAGGAGGAGATAGAGATGAAGGGGAAATCGTTCTTCCGGCCGGTGATCTTATTCGTCTTTGTATCACTTGCGTTGGCCTCGTCTCATGCTGATACCGCGAGGGAGATTATCGCTGACTCCGGGATCAAGGGGGGATTGATCGTCCATGTGGGATGCGGCGACGGTAGATTGACGATCGCCCTACATGCGGGTGAAAGCTATATCGTGCATGGCTTGGATACCGATGTCCAGGGGATCGAGAGGGCGCGCCGTTACATTCGATCGCTCGGCCTTTACGGTAAGGTCTCGGTCGATACCTTTGACGGGGCGAATCTGCCGTATACGGATAATCTAGTCAACCTGTTGGTGGTTAGCAAGGCGTATCGGATATCGAAAGGGGAAATGCTCCGGGTGTTGGCCCCCCGAGGTGTCGCATATATCAGAAAAGGAGACGGATGGAGGAGAATCGTCAAGCCGTGGCCGCCGAATATAGACGAATGGACGCACTACCTTCACAACCCCTCGAACAACGCTGTGGCCCATGACACGGAGGTCGGACCTCCCCGGCATATGCAGTGGCTTGGGGAACCGCGCTGGACCCGTAATCATCACAAGTTGAACAGCATAAGCTCCGTCGTGACCGCCGGCGGGAGACTGTTTTACATCGTCGACAAGGCCACGGCGGCCAACATGAATGTGCCAGGCAAATGGATGCTCGTGGCCCGTGACGCCTTCAACGGCGTCAGGCTTTGGGAGAAAAGGTTGAAATCCTGGGCGTGGTACAAAAGGGGTTTCAGGTCCGGTCCTCCACAGCTCCCTCGACTGCTGGTGGCCTCAAAGGACAGGATCTATGCCCCTCTCGGTCTTAACCTGCCGGTCTCCCAGATAGACGCCGCAAGCGGGAAGACGCTGAGGACTTACGACGACACTGCCGGCGCTGAAGAGATCATTCTTGTCGATAATATACTGCTGGTTCTGAAGGGTTCACCCGTCGCCGAACAAGCGATTGGACACCCGGCTTTCAAGGGGAAGCTCAAGCTTCCCAACAGCAAAAGCATCGTGGCGGTAGATACCTCCTCCGGCGATAAGCTATGGGAATGGTCCGAGCCCGGCGCCGATCCTATGCCTGAGACGCTCGCATCAGCCGATGGGAAGGTGTTCTTTCAGCTCGGCGAGGGAGTGGTATGTCTCGATTTGAGATCCGGACATAAGCTTTGGACCTACGGGGAGACGACAAAGCGGGATCCGAACTGGAAGGTGACGTTCGGCAAACACACGCTGGTGGTGGCGGATGGAGTGGTTCTCTGTAAACTGTCGGGGAAATTGGTCGCCATCTCGGCGGAAGACGGGGAAAAGCTCTGGGAATGTGATGACGGCGCCGGTTTTCACTCACCGCCGGATATCTTCGTGATAAACGGCCTCGTCTGGCATGGATTCCATCC
>CAZHVH010000779.1:0-1619 GCA_964535855.1 uncultured bacterium | reverse complement strand
AGCGGGTGGCTGTTAACCACTTGGTCGCTGGTTCGAATCCGGCCCGGGGAGCCATCCCTTACAGTTCGCCGATTTTGCCAGAATGTCGAACGGCTCACGCCAGTCTATTTCTAGTCTCCCGTGATACAGCCTTGAGTTCGAACACACTACTTCCAAAATCTCTCTATGTTCTAACTCCGGTCGACTCAGGTAGATCTCCTGGATCTTCGAAGCCAGCCTGAGGATCTCACTTGCCTCGCAGCATAGCTTTTCGATATCTGATTGCTGCCTTTGATTGAGGATGATATCGATTTCCTGGATTCTGGTATTCCATTTCGCTGTCTGCCTGCGCCAGAACTCCTCGCTAATTTTGCCTTCGAGCTTGTCCACGTATGCGGCCTCGATCAAGTTGCTCAACCGTTCTCGCTCCGCCTTCAGCTTCGAAGTTTCCCTCTCCACCCTCCTCAGCTCTTCGCTATATCTATCTCGAATGGCATTCAGAATCAGATCGACCCAGGAAGGAGGAATAACGATCTGGCCTATCGCTTCAGCAAACAGCTCGCCGAGGGCTCTCTCAGTAATCCTGATGTGGGATTTGCCCCTGTTGCCTGTACACTTGTAATACTTATACACCTTTCCGTTTTTGCTAACTTTTTCCCCGGTCATGGCACAACCGCAGTAACCACAGACAACCAAACCTGAATAGGCGAAATTCTCCCTGACGGAGGTCTTGACGCCGAATCTCTTTCGATCAAGGATCGTCTGAACTCTCTCGAAAAGTCTAGGTGATATGATCGGTTCATGAGCTCCTTCATAGAGCTTGCCTCTCCAGCGGATTATTCCCATATAGAATGGGTTCCTAAGCATCTCATGAAGATGCGTCCTGGAAAACATCTTGCCTTTGGAGTTTTTCATCCCTCTTCTCTTCAACTCCTGCCGAAGGGTCGAAAGGGAGTATCGTCCAGTGGCATATAGCTCGAACATCATCCTGACGTAGTACGCTTGTTCCTCTTCTAATTGGGCGATACCGTCCTCGCTCCATCTGTATCCATATGGGAGATGGGCCACGAATAAACCCTGCCTCACCCTCTTCTCCATACCTTTCAGCGTATCCTCTCTGAGGTTATTGATGAAATGCCGGGCCACAGCAACCCTTATGTCCATCAGCAACTGACCGGTAGCTCCATCTGGAATCCTCTCATCTGTGAATTCCACCTTTATTCCTTCAATGTCAAATAACTCGATATAATCTCTGAAATTCCGAAACAGCCGATCAACCTTAGTAGCGACGACGATTCGGACTTCCGACTTCTTCAGAAACTTCACCATCTCCGAGAAATCTTCCCGCTTCTTAGCACCAGAAGCGGTAGCGATATCTTGGAATTCACGAACGATCTCGAAACCTCGGGAAGAACAGTATTTTATTATCCTTTCCCTCTGAGCGGGCAGGGAATATCCTGTCTCTCCCTGGTCGATCGTGCTTACCCTGTAGTAAGCGACCGCTTTCATGTCTCCCTCCGGTTCGAATATCATTCTTATTCCAATTATACAGTATGATAAAGAATTCCGCGATATTTTTTCGCGCTTCCCTGTTCCACATCATCCTTCTCCGAAAGGCAACGTCATCTGTTTACGTTGAC
>CAZHVH010000778.1:0-1627 GCA_964535855.1 uncultured bacterium | reverse complement strand
GAGCCCGAACCATCGCCTCACAGACGATGGAGGAGGTCCGCGAGGCGATCGGACTATTTCAGTCAGGAGTCGAGAGTCAAGGGTCAAGAGTTTGAAATTGGGATTCCCGCTTCCCCGGTTTTTATCTCTCGACTCTTGTCTCTTGACTCTTGACTGACTATCCAAGGCGGCGATGGTCATGTATGAGGTGAAACTGGAAACCTTTCAAGGGCCGCTGGATCTGCTGCTCCATCTCATTCAGAAAAACGAGATGGACATATACGATATCCCTATCGCCGAGATCACACGACAATATTTGGAGTATCTCGATCTGATGAAGGCGCTGGACCTTGAGGTCGCCTCCGAGTTTCTGGTTATGGCGGCGACCCTGCTCCAGATAAAGTCGCGCAGTATGCTCCCCGCTCCTGCCCCTGAGGAGATCGAATTCGTGGAGGGCGCCAGGGAGGAGCTGGTGAGGCAATTACTTGAATACAAGAGGTTCAAGGAGGCGGCGGAGAAACTCAGAGCGCTTGAGATGGAAAGGGAGAAGATCTTCTTCAGGGAAGCCGATCAGAGGGAGCTCGAGAACAAAGAGTATACGATCGAAGCCAGCCTGTTCGATCTGCTCTCCGCCCTGAGGGACGTGCTCTCCAGGTTTCCCGATGAACCTATGGAGATCAGCGAGGAGGATATCACCGTTGAGGACAAGATGGATCAAATCATGACCTTGTTGTCGGAGAGGGAGGAGCTGAGCTTCAACCGGATCTTCTCCGAACTGGCTTCCAAGAGGGAGGTGATCGTCACTTTCCTGGCGATACTGGAGCTCATAAGAATTCACCGTCTGATAGCCTATCAGGCGACTATGTTCGGGGATATAATACTTCGGAAGCGTAAGGCCGATGACGATAGGGGAGCATGAGCTGAGGAGGTTCTATGAGGATCAATATGGGAAGGTGGATGAGTCCTTCATCCGATGGCGATTGCTCTGTGCCGAGGATAAGGTGAGAAATATCGTCGATCTCACAAGGGGTATGAACTTCGGCTCCGTTATCGATATCGGATCCGGAACGGGAGCGGTTATCAAGAGGTTGTCGGAGATGGATTTCGCTGAAAGCTATTATGCTGTGGATCTGTCGGAGAGGGCCATAAGGATCGTCAGATCGGCCGGGATCAAAGGGCTTCGGGGAGCGTTGGTCGCGGATGCGGCCATGCTTCCGTTTTCGGACAAAAGCTTCGACCTCGCCATATTGTCTCACATTCTGGAACATGTCGCCGAGCCAAAAGCCGTCTTAAGGGAGGCATCGAGGATCGCAAGGCTCGTGTTCGTCGAGATACCCATCGAGAACACGCCGATCCTTAATTTCACCTGGTGGCTTCGGAAGATCATAAGGGGGAAAAAGCGGCCGGATAACAGATACGGGCATGTAATCTTTTTCACTGAGAGGAGTGCGGATGATCTGTATAGGAGAGAGGGATTGGTCAAACGTCGCTCTCGGAGATACATCCTTGACAGGGAGAGAATGCTGTTTCAGAAGAGAGGGTTCTGGTACATTTATAACTATCTGATCTATCTCCTCTCGCGCCTTTTGGGAGGGAGATTGACCGCCCGGCTTTACTATTGTCACTATGCCGCTTTGCTAAAGGGGGT
>CAZHVH010000777.1:0-1631 GCA_964535855.1 uncultured bacterium | reverse complement strand
TCTGGTTAGATCTCTCGCCATCGCACTCCTCTCCTTCACTAAAGGGGGGTATCCGCCCTTTATGATAACCGATCTGCAAAAGAAAATCAAGCCTTATTTATTTTTTATCCCTCAACCACCTCGAACCCGCCTACCAGCGTGTAGTTGACGGCGTAGTGGTACAACCTGGCGTTAACGCGCATTATGCTCTCCGGGGTGTAATGTTTTCCGTTGCGCGACCAAACCTTGTTGTTGGCCTCAACACTCTCCCAGAGCGTTATCCAGGCGTAATCGACCTTCGACTGGGCCACGCCGGGGAGATTCCCTTTGTACCCGCGGAGAAGCTCCGCATCCATACACCCAGGAAGAGCTTTTATCGCGGGGAGAAACTCCTTGAGCATAAATTCCTCGAATTCCTCTCTGTCAACGTCGAACTTCAACTCTATGGTGTGTATCGCTCTGAACTTCGCCATAGCTACCTCCTTGATCGCTTGAGTTATCCTTCAACTATTATTCTAGCACGTCTGAGGGATTCAGTCAAAGAGCCAGTTTACGTTGAATCGTTGAGATTAAATCCCACCTTATGGTAAGATATTACCAAATCGCTCAAATTTCCTTTGAGTGTAGCAGTATCACCGATAGGAGACAGGAGGCAGGAAACAGGAGACAGGAATATAGATTTTCCCCTGCCTCCTGCTTCCTGTTTCCTGTCTCCTTCTAACTCTGAGAAATAAGCTCTTCCGGACTCTCAGATCTCTGCTACACTTAACGATAATATGAGCGTACCAAATTAAGGAACAGCTCTGGGGGATCTTCCATGACTAAAGCCCTGATTTTTCTATCCCTTTGGATGGTAATCCTACCGTTCACACGGACGGACGAGAAAAGCTGTTGGACGTTCGAGGAAGACTTCGAACGGGGAGCTTCCAGATGGCATCTCGATGAAGGTTGGTCGATCGAAAGCGATGGAGAAGGACATGTCCTGGCCGGGCGGGGGCACTCATGGGCCTTCCCCGAGATCGATCTCTGCTACAACTACTCGATCCAGTTTAGGCTGAAGCTGAAAAGGGGCGGGATTCACATCACCTTTCGAAACCTGAACGGATCGAGATACTTCCTCGGTATGAACAGGGATATGATCTATCTGGCCAAGCAGATCGGCGACAGATTTTCCGAGCTCAAAGTTCTCAGGCCAGGCATAGGGGGAATGAGGTGGTATCAGGTCGGCATACTCCTTCAGGGCGAACATATAAAGGTCTACCTGGACGATAGACTCCGCATGAGCTACACCGACTCGTCCGATCCGCTTCTCGCCGGCAGGTTCGCCCTTGAAACATTAGATGATTCCGAGGCCCTGATAGACGACATCAGGTTGGTCGCCGTGAAACCGATCCAACAGGGAAAATGGATCAGGACTGGGGGACCGCCGGGAGGATTGGGATACGACATCAGGATACATCCCGTCGATAAGCGAATAATGTTCGTCACCGATAATCCGTCCGGCGTCAATAAGAGCTATGACGGCGGAAGAAGCTGGGTGACGCGTAACGAGGGCATTACATCCCGCGGTGGGCCTTCCTCCGACTCATATCCCATTTTCTCCCTGACGATCGATCCCGTCGATCCCAATATAATCTGGGCCGGATTTCAGG
>CAZHVH010000776.1:0-1633 GCA_964535855.1 uncultured bacterium | reverse complement strand
TCCCAGCTATCATTAGGGCGATCCCCACGAACAGAGGGAGCCGTTCGGCTACGCCGCTTCCCTTCACATCGCGTTTGATATCCCTCATCCCCTCCATAGCGTTTTGGTTCGCCGTGATGGATTTAACGTGGACGCTGATGGAGGGGGAGGGCATTGTCTCAGTTCGCCCATCCGGATTCATCCATATCAGTTTAATAGGCGGCCATCGATGTTCGCCGGGTCTGAAGAACCTCGCCCGCAGCCGAACCTCCCAGATCTCTAAACCGTCTTCCCCGCCGCGCAACCTCCTCCCCCTCCAGACGCGGAGCGAGTGAGGGTCAAGCCGACGCGCCAGGAGAAAACGACTTCCCCGCGGCAGGTGCAATCGGATGACACATTCCACCACATCCCCCACCGTAATGACGGGTGGATGTATCTCCACGGATACGATCTGAGGTTCAAGGGTGAGGAGCGAGATCAGGATGAATCCGATCGGGCCGATCATCTCCATCGCCTCTGAGCCCTGGATCTGAAGAGCCTCATAAGCGGCTCCACGTATGGACGGCCTGAGATGAGCTCGACATGATCCACACCGCTCCTGAGGAAGATCTCATCTCTTCGCCGTCTGAGCTCCTCGATCCTCCTTCTCATCGGCCTCAAATTCGCTCCCGACATATCAAGCATAACCTCTCCATTACCCTCCGGATCGGATACGCTCACGAGGCCGAGCTGGGGCGGATCGATCTCGATGGGGGAGTTCAGGGCGATGGCTATCAGGTCGTGTCGTTTCGAAGCGATCCTCAGCGATCGTGAAAAATCGCCGCAGAAGAAATCGGAGATCAGGAAGGCGATGCATCTCTTCTTAACCGTTCTCCTGAGGAGCTCGAGAGGGGGATTCAGATCGGTTTTGATCCCCTGCGGGCGGATGAGGATGAGGTCCCTGATAACCCTTAAGGCGTGCGTTCTACCCTTACGCGGCGGTATGAAAAGCTCGGGTCTATCCGTAAAGGCGATGATCCCCACGCGATCTCCGCTTTTAAGGGCGGAGATGGTGATCAGGGCGCACAGTTCCACCTCATCGGCGAATTTATCGGCCATGGACCGGCTGACGTCGGCGATGATGAAGACGTTGAGCTCCCTCTCCTCGACGTATCGTTTGACGTGGAGCGATCCCATTCGGGCGGTGACGTTCCAATCTATCAGCCTGATATCGTCGCCCGGCGTGTATTCCCTCACCTCGGAGAACTCGATGCCGCGCCCTTTAAACGCGCTGGCGTATTCCCCGGCAAGCATCTCCTCCGCCAGCCTCCTGGCGCGGATCTCGATCCATCGGATCCTTCTGAGTATCTCGCCCTGTTCGACGGATCTCATCTCTCTCCTCGCTCGGTGAATATTATACCATGCCGCCGCCCCTGTTGACCCGTTTACCCCACAAGATGACAATTTCAATCCCTCATGGGCTTGAAGAAGGTTTTTGAAAGTGGTAAAGTAAAGTTGGCAGGGCGATAGAATTTCAGCTTTCGCTCTTTGCAGCTCTATATCGTGGCGAAGGAAGAGAGTATATTATGCTCGAAAGGAAAAGCATCGACCGCCGTGAATTCCTAAAACAAAAGGTTCGGTTAAGCCTCACAGGTAAGAATTGCTTGATCTGCTC
>CAZHVH010000775.1:0-1644 GCA_964535855.1 uncultured bacterium | reverse complement strand
ACCAGATTTCAAAAACGATGAACAAGCAGTTCCTTCGGTGATTTTCAATGTGAGCCCTGGACAAGGGCAAGCCATGTCCGTCACTCCTCTTCTGAAAGCTTAAATGGGACGGCGCGAATCGTCCCATCCTCCTCACGGATGAGCTCCTCAATTCGCATCTCAGCCCTCTCCAAAATGGAGGAGCAGAGCCTGGACATCCTTATCCCCTCCTCGAAGAGCTCCAAGGCTCTATCCAGAGGGAGCTCGTCCGACTCAAGCATCTCGACTATCTCCTCGAGCCTTTTAAGGGCATCCTCGAATTTGATCTCCTTTCCCACCTCATCCATCTTTCCTCTCCAAAACCTCACATCTCAGCTTGCCCTTGAAGGGCCTCACGATGATCTGATCGCCCACATTAACCTGGGCCGCATCGGATATGATCCGGCCGGAGACCTCCTGACAGATGCTATATCCCCTTCTGAGCACGGCCAGTGGGCTCAAAGCCTCCAGGCGGGATACCAGACTCTGAAAGGAGCTTCTTCCCTCCATCAGCCTTGAAAGGACGGCGTGATAGGCCCTTTGAGCGAGCAAGTTCAATCTTCCTTCAAGCTCCCTGAGCCTCCTCTCAGGTGAATTTCTCCGAAGCCTCTCAGATCTGACCGCCACCTCACCTCTCATCGATGATATCCTTCCCCGCATCAGCTCCATCGCCCTGTAGTATAGCTCGTCGATCCTCTGCTCCATCTCATACAGTTCCTCCAGCTTTCTCCGAGGCGAGACCCTCTCGGAGAGGCGATCCAGTTTCTCCCTTTTCGGCCGGATCTGGGCCCTTATAGCCGCTATCATCCTCGAGGTGAGCTGTCTGATGCTGCCGTTCAGATCCTGAACGCTGGGAACGGCCATCTCGGCGGCCGCCGATGGCGTAGGCGCCCTGAGATCGGCAACGAGATCGGATATGGTGAAGTCTATCTCGTGGCCCACAGCCGATATGACGGGAACTCTGGAGCGGAAGATGCTTCTGGCGACTATCTCCTCGTTGAAGGCCCACAGATCCTCTATCGATCCGCCTCCCCTGCCGACTATCAAGAGATCCACGTTTCCAAGCCGGTTGAATCTGTCTATCGCCTCGGCTATCTCTCTGGCGGCGTTTTCGCCCTGAACGGTAACGGGATACAGCAGGATATGGACGAGAGGATAGCGGCGGCTTATCACCTTTATGATGTCCCTTATCGCCGCCCCAGTGGCTGAGGTGACAACACCTATCCTTTCGGGGAATTTCGGTATGGGTTTTTTATGTCTTTCGTCGAAGAGCCCCTCAGCGGCGAGTTTTCTTTTAAGCTGTTCGAGTGCCATCTGTAGGGCGCCAAAGCCCGCCGGCTCGATCCTGTCGCCGACTATCTGATAATTCCCGCCCTTCTCATAGACGGTGAGCCTTCCGTGCAGTAGAACCTTCATCCCGTCCTTTGGCCTGAAAGGCAGGCGTAACGAGAGCGGCTTAAAGATAACACACTGTATCTGCGATGACTCGTCCTTGAGCGTGAAATAGATGTGTCCGGAGTAGGGTTGGCGAAAATTGGAAACCTCTCCCTCGACCCAAAGCTCACCGATGGCGGAGATGATCTCCTTGATAGCCCTCGTAACCTCTGAGACGGTGTAGACCGTTCG
>CAZHVH010000774.1:0-1644 GCA_964535855.1 uncultured bacterium | reverse complement strand
AAGAGCATCTCAAACGCCTCCACCTTCCCCTTTTTGATCTGAGACATCAGTTCCTCGTCTGAAGGTTGATGGGACACGGCGTTTCCCCTCTGAAAAGCTACTTCATATTCTAATACGCGGGGGACAAGGAAAAGTTTCGCGAACGGGAATTTTAGATCCTCCTGAAGAAGCAGAAGCTCAGCATGAAGAAGAGCCCGTTTAAAAGGAGCAGAACGGACATCCCGATCATTACCCCGTCCAGGATCTCACTGATCTCCGGCAGTTTGTCCTCGAACTTCGGTATGGAACCGTAATCCACCATCCTTTGGATCAGGGGTCTCATCTTATTCCAATCCTCGATAAAGGGGTCAGGGTTAAAGGGATAGAGAGCTAGAAGCGTCTCCCTCAGATTCCTCCGATAATCTCGGACGCCATCGAGGAAGCTTTCATAGTGAACTACCCCCGTCCGCGCGAGTTCCTCAATGGAGATCATGTAAAGCGCTGTGGGAGAGACCGAGATCAGCCGACGCGCAAGCTTCACCTGTCTCACCTGATCGTCCCAATATCTGTTGTAAACCTCGTATATCGCCTCAGCGAGAGCCAATGCCCTGCCGAGGGATTCCCTGGGGGACCATCTCCCGCTGAGCGGTGTGCCTGCCACATCGGGATGTTGCGATTCATACTTCCCCTTGGCACGTTCATAAGCGGTCCGCATCTCATCACCCACCTTCTCCGGGCTCGGAAGGGGGGACAGCCCGCTTGCCAACACCCCTCCCGTGTTGGGAAGCAGTATGCTCGAAACAGCCCATATCAGAAGGAGGATCATCAGACCGGTGGACGGCTCGTCAACCAAGGATGAGACGAAAAGGCTCAGCCAGATGAAGGCAGAGAGATAGAGGATCGAGAACAGAACGAACATCCCCACTTCCATCCATCCGCCTGTTCCGAACTCCATCCCCCCGGAGAGCAGGATCAACAGGCTCAGGATCGATCCCGCAAGCAGGGTTATGAGCAGGCTCGAAAGAACACCCAGATATTTCCCGATCAGAACGGTTGCCCTGGAGATGGAGTTCGAGAGGACCAATCGGAGGGTACCTTTCTCCCTCTCGCCTGAGATGGCGTCGTAGCTCAACACCACGGCGGCGAAGCTCATGATCACCCCTACCAGAAACGCCCAGTCTATCACCCTGAACCTCTCGACGAAAGGGTTGAGCCGCATTCTATGAAATGGTCCGTTTATCTGAAATGCGTTCGCGGCAAAGGAGTTCGGCAGGGACCATTCACCCCCTTCGGCGAGAAAGGCCATGGGATTTGGCTTGCGGTAGACCTGATGGTCGTTGAAGCTGAAGACCTGATACAACGCCGGCTGCTGACGGCAAAATCCTCGGAGCCTGTCCAGGGAACGGGTGACGTTACGCTGATAATCGGAGATCTCCTTTTTATACTCGCTCAAGAATAGCAGGGTACCCCCTGCCATTGCTGCCGTCATCACGACCATCACGAGGGCAAACCTAAGGGAATGGAGATGGTCGAAAAACTCACGCATCCATATCGTCCTTATCATGGCTCACCTCATTTTCATCCATGTTGACAGATGATCGTCCATTTGATATATTGCAAGTAAAACTATCGCTCATATTATCGCCGAGTGTAGCAGAGATCTGA
>CAZHVH010000773.1:0-1654 GCA_964535855.1 uncultured bacterium | reverse complement strand
GAATCCTGTCCCGATAAGTTTATCACACGGATATCGATTGTGCAAGTTCGCCTGTTTTTCCTCCGAAGTTTCTCAGGCGAAAACCCCTTCCGGCACCCTGCCATCCCAGCCTTCAGGTGGATCAAGTCCGAACGCTTCAGCGACGACGGCAGCAGTGTCCATTATATTTACCTCATCTTCGATCTCCACCCCACGCCTTACTCCCGGCCCGCGACAACCCCAAAATATGTTCATGCAATTCGGATGATCGCTCCCGTGAGATCTGCCCTCCCCGCCATGATCTGAAAGCAAGATGATCAAGCTCTCATCGAACAGACCGGAGTCCTGTATCGCTCCGATCACCTCACCCACGAGAGTATCAGTGGCGGTTATCTGATCGAGGTATCTCCGCGAGCCGTAGCCGAAGGAATGTCCAGCTCCGTCGATAAAGTCCAACTGCATGAAATAGAGATTAGGTGGGCTTTTGCGGATAAATTCCACAGCCGCCGCCGTCAACTGGGGATCGGGCATTGAGACGAGATGACATCCACATGAGGGTTCAATGATATGGGTGTTGATTGGCTCCCAGCAGCTAAAGGAAGCACATCTGAATTCCGGATGCGCGCTTTTCGCCACCTTGAAGAAGGAGGGCCAGGGGACATCCTCAGGGATAGGATGTCCCCCTCCGATCCTATGCTTTTCGGGACCTACCCCGTGGAACATGGCTCCCCATGCCTCAAAGCTAGCCGATGGGAAAACCGTCCTTGCGGAATAGGTCACAACGCCCTCAGAGAGAACCGCATCTATGTTCGGCGTATGCGCTTTGCGCACCGCCCATCCGATTGCCCCGTCCAATCCGATCACAAAAACACGGCCGCATCTCCCTTTCATGTTCCCCTCTTAATAGAGTAGCAATAGCACAGTTTATGGACGACCGGATTTGACCTCGCCCCAAAGGGTTGAGAGTTTACCACAGGGATTTAAAGCTTGAATCGAGGGCTCCTCCATGCATCTCTTGACCTCATCGTCGGAGAGGGCCCTGTTGTAGAGTCTAACCTCATCCATCACTCCCACGAAGGGGCCTGCGCCTGGAGGAGCATCGCCCCAGCCTATCTCTATGTCGAACGTGCCGTTTATCTTCCCGCTTGCGACGCTTTCCTTTTTGAGCTCGCCGTCGACGTAGAGCCTGAGCTTCTCTCCGTCATAGGTTCCCGTCACGAACTGCCACTCGCCCGGAATACAGAGGCCGTCCAAGTTGGCATCGAACCTTGTCCCGCCGTCGTTTACTATGTCCCAGGCAAAGGCCATGTTCATCCAATGATTGTCTATGCCGAGTATATAGCTCCCGCTTTGCGCCCATCCACAGCTGACCAGCCTCCGGTAAGCATCCGGAACGTCATCGCTTTTCAGCCAAAGCGCTATAGTCATCGCGTCCTTGAACGTCAGGGAGTCCGAATTAGGGACGATGATACCCCCGTTTTCGAACTCCATTCCTCCGCCGTATTTCCCATCGGAGGTCCACTTGACCTCTCCGTTTATCCGTCCGTCGTTGCCGTTTCCCGAAAGATCTTCGACCGTATCGCCTGTGGGCGCTTTTGTGAAGCTGAACCACAGGACCAACCCATCTTCTGGAGGAGCGGCAAGCGACAAGGCCGCTATCCCTAAAAGGATACTG
>CAZHVH010000772.1:0-1660 GCA_964535855.1 uncultured bacterium | reverse complement strand
CGGTCGGCAAGGGGGGAGGTCTGGTTTTGGCTCCTACTCACGTGCTGGAGCCGGATGTGCCATGGGAGAACGTGATCGCCTTCTTCGAGGCGGTCGAGGAGACGAGGAGGTATAAATGAAATTCCTGGTCACAGGAGGCGCCGGGTTCATAGGATCAAACGTGGTTGACGGATTGATCGAGGCCGGATACGAGGTGGTCGTGGTGGATAACCTCATAACCGGCAAGAGGGAGAACGTGAACCCTAAAGCAAGGTTTTATAGAGTGGACATCACCTCGCCGGATCTGGAGGAAGTTTTCGAAAGGGAGAGGCCCGATTACGTCAACCATCACGCCGCCCAGATGAACGTCCGTAAATCGGTCGACGATCCGATGTATGACGCCAGGGTCAACGTCCTCGGATCGGTCAATCTGTTGGAGCTATGTCGGAGATATGAGGTCAAAAAGGTTATATATGCCTCAACGGGAGGGGCGGTCTACGGCGAACCGCTATACCTTCCAGTTGATGAGGATCATCCCGTGAATCCCCTATCGCCGTATGGGGTTACCAAACATACGGTTGAGCATTATCTCTATTTCTACGGCGCGAATTACGGCCTGAGATACACGATCCTGAGATATCCCAACATCTACGGACCCAGACAGGACCCACACGGTGAGGCGGGGGTGGTGGCCATCTTCACGGAGAAGATGCTCCGAAATGAGCGTCCCACCATCTTCGGAGATGGGACACAGACGAGGGATTACGTCTACGTCGGAGATGTGGTGACGGCCAACCTGCTGGCGATAGATAAGGGGGACGGCGAGATCTACAACGTGGGAACGGGGGTGGAGACGAGCGTCAACGAGCTCTTCGAGCTTTTGAGGGAGGCGGTCGGGGTGAACCTGGAACCCATCTACGGCGAGAGGAGATTGGGGGAGGTCTACAGGATCGCCATCACCAACGATAAGATATACCGTGATTTCGGCTGGAAGCCGCAAACTCCTTTGAAGGAAGGGCTCTTCAAAACGATCGAATATTATAGGAGGAGGGGGAGTGCCGTCTCCTGATCTTGAGAGGTTTACGCTCATATTCCCCTCGAGTGTAGGTAGGGGCGAAAGATTTTTCGCCCGTACGCTGGCTCAGCGATAATATGAGCGGAGGTTTAAATACGGTATATCGGGAGGGTTCATAATTGAAGAGGGAGAAAGGTGATAAGATCAAACCGCTTGATCCGAAGATTGAAGGGGAGAGATTGCTCGCGATGCATCCCTTGGAGGCCTCCGAGATCTTTCAGAGATATTCCATCGAGGAGCAACTCGCTATAATCGAGGCCACGTCTGACCCTCAGAAACGTGAGGAGCTTTACTATCTCGTGCCTGATTGCTCAGAATTGGTGCAGAAAAGCAAGATCGAGGTCGTGCTTCAGGTCGTGGATTCCCTGTTGGGCACGGGACTTGCCTGCGGCATACTCTCGGCGGTCTCGCCCCAACAGTTGGAGGAGATGATCGACATGACTATCTGGGACGAGCATGGGAAGCTGAACGAGGAGATGCTGGAGCTGTGGTTTTTCGAGCTTATCAACCTCGATTTCGAGGATATCGACCGCCTCCTGACGAGGGTCAGCATCGATATCCTTGTGGAGCTTTTCAGAGATCGGATAGATATCGATCCCGCCTATA
>CAZHVH010000771.1:0-1664 GCA_964535855.1 uncultured bacterium | reverse complement strand
CCCAATCCACATCCCATCACGCTTTCAAGGGAGACAAAGGCGGGAAATCCTTTACGAAGTTCAGCCATCTCGATCAGCATCGGCATCGGGCCACACGCATAAATGGTCGTTCCGACTTTGTCAAGCTCCCTCTCATCGATGACCTTCCTCATGAGCTGTGGGACGGTTCCTTTAAATCCGAAGGTGCCGTCATCAGTTGCCGCCATTACCTCACATCCGAACGATCTTATCTCCTCAAGACAGAGCAGTCTATCGGCGCTTCTGGCTCCGATCAGGAATGTCGTCTGCACACCAAGCTCGACCATCCTCCGGGCGAGCATAATTAGAGATGCCACACCGGTGCCTCCGCCGACGACCAGAGCATAATTGGGAAGAGGTGTGAGACAAAATCCGTTTCCCAAGGGCCCGAGGGCGCTTATAAGCGCCCCGGGCTTCATATCTGACATCAACTTCGTTCCCTTGCCAACCACCTCATAGATTATCTCGAACCAGCCCTTCCCAGCATCGGCGAAGGAGAAAGGTCTCCTCAGCAGAGGATCGGTCGTATCGGATATCCGTAGGTGGACGAATTGGCCTGGGCTGAGGGAGGATGATATCTTCTCCGAGCGCAGTCTCATCCTGAAATAACCAGGGCGTATAGGCTCGTTTTTGATGACGATCAGCTCCTCGAGATACCTCATATCATCCGTATTTTTCAAGGTATGGCGTGAGGAACTCCTTCGCCTTCGCCGTCACCTCCCAGGCTTGAGGCCAGAAGCAGAGATCTATCGTCCACCATTCGCCCTTATATCCGGCGTCCTCTATGATGGCCGGTATAACCTCGTCGAAGTTTATAAGTCCTTCGCCGAAGGGTCTATGGGTGCTGGTCTCGTTATCGTGGAGCGTGCCGTCGGAGTCGATCAGATGTATATGTCCTATCTTCCCCTTAAGCATCCTGGCGAACTCCACCACGCCTCCTTTGAGCGTTTCTTTCGGCTCCGGCTGTCTGGCGCCAATCACGGCACACATGTAAGCATGACATGTATCAAATAGAACGGAGAAGTTCGGATGATTGACGTCCTCCACCATCTGCAGGACCTCGGAGGGCTTGTTGAACATGAATCCGGGTTCGAACTCCCAGACGACCTTGACGCCGAACTTCTGAGCGATCTCGGAGCACTCACGCCATTGCTCGACGATCCTATTCCACGCCGTTTTCCTGTCGACGCCCGGTATCTCGGCATCGGGTGGGCTGACCGTATCGACGCGGATGGCAGGCGCACCGAGGTCAAGGCATAGCTGAAGGTTCTTCTTGAACAGTTTGATATAAGCCTCGTCCTCCAGCGCCTCGTCTGTCGCAGGCGGCGGACCCGACCAGAAATCGGCAGCCAGCCCCGATACGCCCAATCCGTTGACCTTTATCATGGCTTTTATAGCATCCCTTTCGGCCTTCATCGGATAATCATCCGGATGAAGGTGAGGCTTAAACCCTCCTATCTCAACCCCGTCGAATTTCAGCTCGCCGAGCCGCTTGACGACGACATCAAACGGGATAGGGTTTTTCTCATAAGGCCCGAACGCATAGGCCCAGCTTCCTATCGACAGCTTTGCCATCTTTCCAACTCCCTGATCTCTTGGAATTCAGCTCTATTATATCACACCCCATAACGGAAGATCAATAATAG
>CAZHVH010000770.1:0-1664 GCA_964535855.1 uncultured bacterium | reverse complement strand
AAAACGACGGAGGTGTGATATGCTGGAGGAGATCCAGGGCCTGATCGATGAGATCTTCCCCGATGTCGTCCAAATACGGCGTCAGATACATATGTTTCCCGAGCTGAGAGATGAAACCGTTAAAACGGCCAGCTTGGTCGCATCCGTCCTGGAGGGAGTCGGGGTTGAAACCAGGCGATACATCGGCGGAAACGGCGTGGTGGGGCTGATAAGGGGGAGATATGAGAAACCCTGTGTGGCTTTAAGGGCCGATATGGACGCGCTGCCGATTCAGGAGGAGAACGACGTGCCGTATCGATCCAGAATCGATGGGGTCATGCACGCCTGCGGACATGACGTTCATACCGCCATACTGGCTGGTGTCGGCATGATGCTCAACTCGATCCGCTCTCAGATTCCCGGAACGGTTAAGCTGATCTTCCAGCCTGCCGAGGAGGTCGGTACAGGCGCAAAGGCGATGATCGAGGAAGGCGTCATGGAGGAACCCCATGTCGATCGGATATTCGGATTGCATGTATGGCCGGGATTGAACGTCGGAGAGATAGGGGTACGATCGGGGCCAGCTATGGCGAACATGGATTGGTTCAGGATAAAGATCAAGGGGATCGGCGGTCACGGCGCCCAGCCACATCAGACCAGAGATCCGATCGCCGCTTCCGCATATCTCATAACTCAGCTTCAGACCATCGTCAGCCGATCCGTCTCACCCATCGATCCGGCCGTCGTGACGGTCGGGAGGATAGAGGGCGGAACGGCGTGTAATATCATACCGAGCGAGGTCAAGATGGAGGGAACGGTCAGATCGCTTGATCCGGAGGTGCGGACTCTGATCATCGAGAGGATGAGATCCATCTTAAACGGCATTGAGCTCTCCATGGGGGTTGAATGCGATCTCTCCTATGAGATGGGCTCGCCCGTCGTGTATAACGATCCACAACTCGCAGATCTGGTTCGATCGGTCGGAGCGGAGATGCTGGGGGAGGATAAGGTCTTTGAGGTCGAGCCAAGCATGGGAGGGGAGGATTTCGCCTTCTACCTGGAGCATGCGCCTGGGGTCTTCTTCAGGATAGGGGTTAGGGACGAGGAGAGAGGATTCGTGAGCCAGATACACTCCCCGACCTTCGACGTACCGGAGGAGGCGATGAAGGTTGGAATGTTGATGATGGCCTCGCTGGCGATCAGAGGGTTAGATTTCTAGATGTAGCTTATCTTTACTCCGAGTGTGGCTATGACCTCTCCACTTGAAGTCATGGGATAAGGCTTATGTGACCACAAAACCCCATGGCATGGGGATTTTATCCGCTCCACCACATTTCCAAACGGGTCGAGAACATCAGCCACCGGATCCCCCTCATTCAGATTATCGCCCAGCTCCGCACACATCCGAAGGAAACCACCTCTGTTGGCTATGATCTCCTTGAAGTTGTGCACCACGATCTGTCTGGACGGTATCTCGGGCTGGCCGGGCAGAAAATCGTAATACCTGAGCACGTTGATCACCCCGCGTATGCCCCGCCTGATGCTCTCGATGTCCCATCCGTGTGTCCCGCCGAGCTCGGGATCTATCGTCGGGATTCCGTCCTTAGGGGCAACGCGGGCTAGCTGACCGTCCGGGCCTTTTTTGTCGAGGATATAACCCAACCCGAAGATCCTGGCGAGCTCCA
>CAZHVH010000769.1:0-1665 GCA_964535855.1 uncultured bacterium | reverse complement strand
TTCCTCCTCCTTCGCTTTCAACTCTTCATAGACGCCCTTTAGTATAGCACCGCTTTCCGGTCATGTCAAGCGATTTAAATCGGGTCCCTGTCCTCATCGAGGTCGGAGAGTATGAGGGAGAGGCATCTGTAGGAGCCCGATAGATTCGACCCCTCCGTCACATCCTTGAAGGTTCCATCCCCGTTGTTCCTACCCCCTCGTCTCCGACACCTGTCGCCCGGGTGAGATCGGTAAACGATGATAGGTCAAAGGATGAAATCCTCCGGATCATCTTGCGAGAAGGTCGTCAACAGGTCAGGCTCATCCGGGCTTAATCCCGCCACATACCCGAACATCTCGTCGGCGATCCTCTCGATCTTGCGCCTCAGGAGGTGGAGCCTTATGTCCATCGGACAGGCCCTCTCACACGCCCCGCATCCGACACACCGGCCTGCCAGATGCATCATCCTGATCAGGTGAAAGGTGATGTTTTCCTTGACCTGCACCCCTTTGCCAACCCACTTCGGCTGAACGCTCTCCACGAAACATTCCTCGCAGAAGCAAAGAGGACACGCGTTTCGGCAGGCGTAGCATCTGATACACCGTTCGAACTCCCTCTTGAAAAGCTCCCACCTTTCCTCACCGCTCAACCTCTCTATCTCCTCGATCTCATCGTAAGGATCTCGGCTCTGATCTACCTCCACGGGCTCCTCGATCAGCTCGTCGTATATGACGGGGTTGGGATATCTGCATGAACGGCAGGCCTCGAGGGATATCTTCTCCCTCTTAAACCCCCTCCGCGCCCCATTGAGATGGATGACTATCCCGTCCGACTCCCATTCGGCATCCTCCGGAGGAGCGGGGAGCTCCCTGCGGTCGATGATCCCGCGACACGGCGCTCCCAAGATGAAAAGGTTCTCGCGTCTGAGCTGGTTGGCCTTCAGCAGCTCAACGACCGCCCTTGAGTCACAGCCCTTGAGGATAACAGCGACCCTTTTATCGCGCAGATCCCGGAGATATCTGGCCAGATTGACGTCACAGAGCGGATTCCAGACGAGACGATCCACCCCATCGGGCGATTCGACCAGCTCAGGTCCGATTCTGCCCGAAGGACGTCGTGCATATCCCAGGACGACCTCCACCCTCCCCTCGTCCAGCAGTTCCCTGAACCTCGCCCGCATTCTCTCCTCAGCTCTCATCGATCGACGCCTCCGCGTTCACGTTCAGCTTCTCGAAGCGCCCTATCTCCCTCACCCTATCGGAGATCCGCCTGATGATCTCGGCGAATTTCCCCCCCTCTGAGGCGGAGATCCAGGCGAAGAAGACCCGACCTTCCTCTATGCCGATGTAATCCAGCAGGCTTTTGAGGAAGGCGAATCTACGTCTGGCTATCAGGTTGCCGCTCGTGTAATGACAGTCTCCGGGATGACATCCTGAGATCAACACGGCATCCGCGCCGTCATGAAGCGCCTTGATTATAAGCATCGGGTCGACCCTGCCCGAGCAGGGGACCCTGATGATGCGCACGTCGGTCGGATATTGAAGTCGACTTACGCCTGCAAGGTCTGCGCCCGCGTAGCTGCACCAGTTACATAGGAAGGCGACGATCTTCAACCCCTCCCTCACCTCGCCTCCTGGTTCCTCAAACTGTGTCAAACTGACCTATCTGCCGGTTGAGGAACCTCC
>CAZHVH010000768.1:0-1669 GCA_964535855.1 uncultured bacterium | reverse complement strand
TTTGTCCCCACATTTCCACTTGTATTCGTTTCTGAAGTATGCTAAAATATGCTTGAAAGTGAGAGCTGCTAAGGTAATCTTTAGACCTCAGGAGGAACCAAATGAAGAGAGCATTATACCTAATGATCGCCTTGCTGGTTTTGGGGCTGGCCGTAGGAGGTTGTGGCTATTTAAAGAAGGAGGAGTTCAACAGGGAGTTCAGCGCGTATAAGGAGCAGAATGCCAAAGACCTGGCCGAACTCAAAACCAACATCGGCAACGTCGATCAGAAGCTGGATAACGCCGTTGCTAACCTCGAACAGAAGATCGAAGGGGCACGTGAGGATGCGATAAAGGCCGCTGAGCAGGGCGATGCGGACACGATGGAGAAGGCCTCTAAGAAGATCGAAAAGGGCGACGAGGCCGTAAGGGCCGAGGCCCTGGAGGCAGCCCGCAAGGCCGAGGAGAACGCTAAAAAGTATGCCGATGCCCAGGTGAGAAAGGCCATAGCTAAGGCCGCCGACCGGGTGAGCAGGGATATCAACCGCGCCGCCACTGCTGCCAGGGTAGCCGTCAAGGAGATCGAGGAGGTCAAGAAAACACAGAAGAAGATCATCGAGCGGCTGGCGGGAAAACCTGTCGTCGTCTACTTCGATAGCGGCAAGGCCGATCTCACCGATGAGGCGAAGGCGAAGCTGGATGAGGCCATCGCCTTGATCAAAAAGTGTCCGGACGCCAAACTGAAGATCGTCGGGCACGCCGACGGCAGACCGGTCTTGGGCGGCAAATTTAGGAGCAACTGGGATCTGTCAGCGGCCAGGGCTAAAGCGGTCGCAGATTATCTCAAGGAAAAGGGCATCACCAATGAAATGGAGGTCTACGGCAGGGCCCATACTGAGCCGGTATCGACCGAGATGACCAAAGAGGGGCTCGCTAAGAACAGAAGGACTGAGATCTGGATTCTCCCCTCTCTGTAATCGAGGTGATCGAAATATTATAGCGGCTCATCCACCCGATGGGCCGCTTTTTATTTCTCAACGAGGTGCGTTATGCTGATGGAGTTTATAGCCCTGGGGTGTCTTGTGTTGAACACCGCCTCACCCCAGCCGGCCGATAAGAGGTTGATAGAGTTCGGGTGGGATGAACCCGACACAAGCTTCATCAGGGAGCATATATCCGAGATGGAGGAGACCCCCTTTGACGGCTGCGTCTTCCACGTCAATTACCGTAAACCGGACGGCAGCACAGGCAGCTTCACCTGGGAGTGCTGGAGTGGGAGGAAGTTCAGCGAGGAAGAGGTACAGCATGCCATGGAAAATCTGAAGAACACGCCCTTCAAGCGGTTTAGATATAACTTCCTGCGCTTTAACGTCACCCCAGGCGATGTGGATTGGTTTGATGACTTCTCGGCCATAATCTCCAACGCCAAACTGGCGGCTAAAATCGCCCGTGAAGGGGGATGTAAGGGGGTGCTGTTCGATATAGAGCAATATAACTTCCCCCTCTTCAACTATCAAAAGCAAAAGTACAGAGAGGAAAAGTCCTGGAACCAATATGCCCTGCAGGTGCGAAGGAGAGGCGGAGAGCTGATGAGGGCCTTTCAGTCCGAATATCCTGATATCACCATCTTCCTTACCTTCGGATACTGTCTGCCATGGGCCCAGAGCGATGGGGGGAGGAAAAACCTTGC
>CAZHVH010000767.1:0-1671 GCA_964535855.1 uncultured bacterium | reverse complement strand
ATACTCCCTTGCCAGATAGAGGCGCTCCCTCATAGTCCACCAACCTGCCCCATACGGTGTATGTCATCCCTGCTCCGATCCTGCTTGTCCTGAAGCTCAAAACTGGACTTTCAACCTTCCCTCTCCCATCTTCCGTTATCACCTTGTAGTAGTAGATCGTATCTGGCTTCAGTCCCTTGAGCCTTACCATATGGGCAGCACTGGCATGTGCGGACTGGAGCGTTTTGTCGAGCTTATCCGGCCTTTCTCCATAGATGATCTCTCCTCTTCCCATCCCATCTGTATACCATGAAATGGTGGCCGATGCGCTGGAGAGGTTGCTAACTCCCACATCGAGCAACCTCGATAGCTTTCTATCGGAAAGCACCCTCAGTGATCTCGGCCTGTGAGCTGTCATCTTCCTAGGCCCTCCAGGCCCTCCTCCTGATGGCGTCCATGTCACGGGTCCTGTCACCTGAACAAAATATCCTCGGTCATTATATATCTCAAAGTCCTCTCCCAGAGGAGTATCTCCTCCTATATCCGTAAGATCCTTCCACAACTGTAATTCCTCATCCCATCCCACCACCATCACACATCCAGGTATCCCTCCTCCTGAGGATAGCAACTCAGACGCACTCAATCCACCAGGATATGGTATCCCCACAAGGTTCAATCCCTGTTCCAGATCCAGTGTGATAGGCCCATCCACTGGCAACCCCTCAACATGCCATGTCACAGGGGCATCCATCTGAACGAAATACCCCTCTCCAAGAAGCAGGTCAAAATCAGGGTTGTTCACAGGATCAGGAGGTATATCCCTAATCGCTGACACCCACTTTTGAGCCCTGTCCCACATCGTCACCTTCACGCAGTCCGGGGAGAGAGCCGATATCAGCCCATGGGAGGTATAACTGCCCGGCCAGGGTTCAATCGGCAGCGTTATAAGGGTTAGGTCTCTAGCGAGATCTATATCTACTGTTGTCCAGGACAAAGTCAAAGTGTAGCAGTCCTGAGGACTGACGCCCGTCACCGTGTTCGTCTCATCAGGCCCTGCTTTACCTGAAATCCCTGTGATAGCCTCTATCCTTATCACATCGCCCTCCTGCCAGTCCCACACCTCCCCTGTATCAGGGTCTTTCAGATTACCCAGATCCACATACCACATGCCGTCCGAATCGGTCAAGGCAGATAGCAAGGAACTCTCATCTCCATCTCTGAGTAAGGAAACATACACGATAGCTCTCTCCTCTGTGTCGACGCCACCCGGTTCATACACCTGGCCATACAAGGTGTATGGTATGCCTGCTCCCACACCGAATGTGTGGAAACTGAAGCCCTCCTCGGTGATCCCATCGCTGGTGACTTGAAAATGATAGGTTGTATCGGGCTCAAGGCCGCTCAGTTGCACCCAATGTGTGTCGGAGAGGGTATCATCTGATGCCGTATAGGCGAGATTTGCGGGGTTTGTCCCGTAGTAGACCATGCCTGTGGTTTCCCCATCTGTCACCCATGAGATGACAGCCGAGGAGCTAGTGATGTTTGAAACTCGAACATCATATATCTGAGAAACACCATCTGCGGGCTCTTCGCCAGTTCCTAAAGCCCACGAGGTGAGAAACAACGTCATAGAAACAGCTATGACAAGATAGGAAAATTTGGGTTTCATCTTTCTACCTCCTGTAAGGTTAA
>CAZHVH010000766.1:0-1673 GCA_964535855.1 uncultured bacterium | reverse complement strand
AGGGAGACCAGATCCGCGGAACTTTTAAGCCATAACGTGAAATCGCTGGCGGAGGTCGGGAATTACCTGTTCGTCGGCACGCGCCTGGGACTTTCGATATACGATAAGATAAACGGAACCTGGGAGAGGATCCAACTGCCGGGGGCGTTCTCAATTCGATCCATCGCCTTGGACGGGCGATTCCTGTGGATAGGCACGCATCAGGGACTGGCGCTTTATGACACCGCCTCAAAAGGGCTTGTGCGGATCAACCTCAGCTCTGCCCCTGATATCATCCGGAAGATCGTGCTCTCCACCCGCCAGCCGGAGCGTTACGCCCCTGTTCGAGATATAAAGGTCACCCGAGGAGGAGTCTGGTTCCTCTGTCCGGATCAGTTGATCCATATGTATCGTGAGGCAAGGGAGGATATCTGGGTGAGCATCCACGGGGCGCTGCGCGTGGAGATGGTCAACGGAGTGGCGCGCACCAAAAAGGCGCCGGAGGATCTGGGAATCAGAAGGGCGACGAGCATGGCGATTTTGAAGGGTCAGATCTGGATCGGCAGGGATAGGGGCCTGACCGTTTACGATCCGAAAAGGCATCGGAAGGTCGATATCTCCATCCCCAAACCGCTTGAGAGGATAAAGGTCACCGATATCGCCGAGGACGGGAACGTCCTTTGGATCGGCACGCGGGACGGTCTTTTCCGGTATCAGGCCGATACCTCCACCTGGAAGCACTTTACGATCGAAGACGGTCTTATAAGCCCGCACGTGAGCGCCATCGCCGTGGATGGAAGATTCGTCTGGATAGGCACCTCCGACAAGGGGGTCTCCCGATACGATAAGGAGAGCGGGACCTGGCAGAGCTTTCAAATCGAAGACGGCCTAGCGGATCATAACATCCGCGATATCGTCGCGGATAAACGATACGTCTGGTTCGGCACCTTTTCAGCCGGCGTGTGTCGATACGATAAGAGGACGGGGTTATGGACGAAGTATCTCACAGCCGGTTATAGAACGGCGGCGAGGTGAGAGCGAAATGCTCCTGCGCTATCCCCGAAGGATTACGGTTGCCTCATTCCTGATCTCCATAACCTTAAACCTGCTACTTGTTCTTCTGATCACCCTTGTTTTCCGTCAATACGGCCTGCGATCGGAGAGGGCGATACAGGTGGATATCATACGTCTCCCGCGAAAGATGCCGGTTAAACATCAAACCGTTCAACGTGAGCTTAATTTGAGCACCCTCCCTCTCAGCGAGACACCTGAGCCCATCGAGCCTCAGAGTATAGCTCAGCCGAGGCACATCCAGGTCAGCACAAGCGCCGGTTTCACCTCCACCTCTCCAACCGCTCTAGCTCTATCCCCTCCGAGCGAGGATATACCTGAGGATCTATCGGTTCAGTTAAACACCCCCGATCTGAGAGATCGATCTAAGCGCACGCCTACGAGGGTCCAAATAGGCAGATCTCGCCCCGGATATGGGAGGTCAGGGGGCGGACGGAGGATCGGTTGGCCTGAAGGGCCGGGATGGTCGGAAAGACCACAAGTGAGCATCAGGGGAACCGGAAAGGGCGTCGCCGGTTATTACGATATCGTCACCGTGCGGTATGAGGACACCGCCGATGTCATCCGTGCGGGAATGCTGAGCAATCTGGTCAGGGCGATGAACCGATGGACGAACGTCCGAA
>CAZHVH010000765.1:0-1676 GCA_964535855.1 uncultured bacterium | reverse complement strand
GGTTCATAGCTCAGGCGCTTGATCTAGCTGATGGAGATGTCTCAACCCGTACGGCTTTCGTGCGGGAATGTTACGATGAAGCTGTTGAGGCCGAACTCAAATGGCTCGACCTGGTTAAATCCGCTGGAATCAAGAGACGTTTAAACCCGCTATACAGATTGGCGTGGAAAACGTACAACCGAAAGGCGAGGATACCGATATAGGATTTTCACTTCAGGCGATTTGATATGAGGGAGAACGGTCTCTTAGATAAATACCTTCTGGCAAAGCCGACGGTGAGAATGGCGATTGAGTGGCCGGTATTAACCGAATGGTTTGATGCTTCTTCGAGCCGGTTTGATCGCCGGGAAAGGAGGAGGTAGGCGATGAGTTCAACATCTGGGGGTCGATGCGTTGAGGGATCCTGGAGACTGTATGATCGAGCCGTGAAGGTTATCCCGATGGCGACCCAGACCCACTCCAAGGCGCCTCGGGAGAAACTGCGCGGGGTGGAGCCATGCTTCATCGTCCGGGGTGAAGGTTGTCGTGTGTGGGATCTCGACGGCAACGAATATATCGATCTCCGAAACGCCCTGGGCCCCGTCACGCTGGGCTATCGGTTCCCGGCCGTGGACGAGGCTATCCGTCGGCAATTGGAGAACGGGGTCCTCTTCAGCTATCCGCATCCGTTGGAGGTGGAGGTCGCCGAACGTCTGGTCAAGCTCATCCCCTGTGCCGAGCGGGTGAGATTTCTCAAGACGGGCGGCGAGGCGATGGCCGCCACGCACCGGCTGGCCCGAGCGTTTACGGGCCGCGACCTGATCCTCACCTGCGGATATCACGGCTGGGTCAATACGACCTCCCGCCTCGGCGTGCCGGAACCCATCCGGTCCACCTATCGGGCGTTGCCCTGGGGCGATGCGACGCCCTATGCGGAGGCGTTCAAAGCCTCCCCGAAGGAGATCGCCGCCGTGAGCGTGGCATGCAGCTATGCCGATATCGAAAAGGGACACACCTTCCTGGCCGATCTGAGGGAGCTGACGGAGCGATACGGAGCTCTCTTGATCTTCGACGAGATAGTGACGGGATTCCGCCTGCGCGTGGGCGGGGCACAGGAGTATTTCGGCGTCACACCCGATTTGGCGGTGTTTTCAAAGGGGATCGCCAACGGCGTTCCGCTCTCCTGCTATGTGGGACGGGCTGAGGTTATGGAGCGTGTGAAGGAGGTCGTGATATCCTCCACCTTCGGAGGCGATACGCTCGGATTGGCGGCAGCCCGGGCCGTGTTGGACGTGTATGAGAGGGAAGACGTGATAGGAACCTTTTGGAAACGCGGCAGACAGCTTCACGAAGGATTCAACGAACGTTGCCGACGTCTGGGGGTACCGGTAGGCTTCCGGGGACTGCCGCCCACAGGACAACTGGTGTTCGAACATCCCGACGCTGGACGCAACGGCGATCTCTTCCTACGGTTCAACGCCGAGGTGCTGAAACGGGGCGTCATCATCTATACGGTGTGTTACCCGAACTACTCGCATACGGAAGCCGATATCGACGAGGCGGTGGAGGTGATGGGCGAAGCGCTGGAGGTGATGAAAACTGAGGGGTTGTTCGATTGAATATGTGAGGTGAAGCCGTGAGGAGCTTACAGGCTCTTGGGCTGATGCTGGGATTGATGGGATTGGCGGGCGTCAGCG
>CAZHVH010000764.1:0-1679 GCA_964535855.1 uncultured bacterium | reverse complement strand
GTGGAGGCGAGCACCTGGAACTACCACTCCTGGCCGTTCCACTCCTGCCTCGGGGCATGGGATCACCCTCAGTGGGCGTATAAACGGTTTACGGACATCCACGTTCAAAACCTGCAGGCGGTCCGCAAAGCCAGCCTGCTGCCATACCAGCTGGGATGGTGGGTGATCAAAGGCCCTTCAGCGGACTCCCGAGGCATGTTCCCGGATGAGATGGAATACCTTTGCGTCAAAAGCTTAGCCTGGGATGCGCCTCTCTCATTACAGGGAGTAAGCCCCGGACCGAATCCCCCAAACGCCAGACAAGAGGAATACCTGACGATGCTCGGTCGATACGAGCGTCTGCGGCTCGCGAGATACTTCCCCGAGTCGGTCAAGGAGAAGCTACGTGCTCCTGGGGCGGAGTTCCATCTCGTCCGAGGAGCCGATGACAAGTGGGACTTCATACCGATGCGATACATCAAGCATAAGATCACTGGGCTGGAGGACGGTAGCAGCTCCTGGACGGTGAATAACCCGTTTGGCCCTCAACCGGTTAAGCTGAGGATTGAGGCGCTGTACTCCTGTCTCCCATACGATGCTGAAGGAACGATGGTGATAGCTATGCCCGAGGAGTTTAAGGTCGTCCAGGCCGCCAACGGGATCGAATGCGCCGTCATTCCCTCAGCAGATAAGATCAAGGCGGGAGGGAGCAGCGCATGTTTTACGGCGAGGAATGGGACGAAGAACCGCCGTGGCGCCTGGGCAAGGGCGATGAAGGGGTTTTCGCCGCCACTGAATATGAACAAGTATGGGGCGATAGGCGTGTGGATCTACGGCGACGGGAAGGGGGAGCTTTTGAACCTCCAGTTGAGACATCCCCGCTACCACTACTTTGCCGACGATGAGCATTATGTGGACGTGGATTTCAAGGGGTGGCGATACTTCGAGCTTCTATTGCGGGAGCGGGACGCGGAACGATACGGAGATTATCTCTGGCCTTATGGGAGCATCTATTCCGTCTATCGGGCGCCGCTGGTGAGGAGCGAGGTGAACGAGCTGAACCTGTATTACAACGACATACCCCCGGGCGAGGAGGTGAGATGCTATATATCCCCTGTAAAGGCCCTTCCGACGGTGAAGGTCAAACTCACAAACCCCAGTATCTCCATCGGCGATAAACGGCTCCTTTTCCCCGTCGAATTGGAAAGCGGTCAGTACATCGAGTTCACCCCTCCCGATGAGTGTCGGCTTTACGATGAACGAGGCGCCCTGATAGCGAAGATAACCCCTCAGGGCGAGGTGCCGATCCTGAAAGCGGGTGAAAACAGGGTGATTTTCAGGTGTGAGCCCCCTCAGGGCTATAACGCTCGTGCTGAGGTGACCCTGATCAGCAGCGGGAAACCCATACACGCTCTCTCGTCCGGCGTGCTGAGGAATGGAGGATAAGAATTCGCTCTTATTTCCCTTGGGTGTAGCGGTTATCCATTAGGAGACAGGAGGCAGGAAACAGGAGACAGGAATATAGATTTTCCCCTGCCTCCTGCTTCCTGTTTCCTGTCTCCTTCTAACTCTGAGAAATAAGCACTTCTGACCTCTCAGATCTCCGCTACACTTAACGATAATATGAGCGACGAAAATTCATTTTCAATTCGCCCGCCGTTGTGATATAATTGTATTTGATGAGGAGGGATATATGTGAG
>CAZHVH010000763.1:0-1681 GCA_964535855.1 uncultured bacterium | reverse complement strand
TGCGGGTGAACCGCTATCCATCCTACGGTCGCTCTGCCCTCCCCGCATGAGCCCATGACGAAGCCGACTACTTCCCCATCGTCCGTCTCGGCGACGAAGAGGCAATCTCTGTTTCCCCTCATCCGCTGTGCGAACCTTCTCCCCATAAGTGAGGTGAGGCGAGCCGTCTCTAAGAAAGCCTGGTTCGCTATGCGCACGACAGCCACAACGTCTGACGGTTTCATCCCGCGGATTCGATATCCCACGCCGGATCACCCCCGTCTTTTCTCCTCAAGGGGAGGGAATCCCCTTTCAGCCAGCCATTTAGAGCAATTGAAACCGCTGAACTCCTCCAGAAATTCCACGAAGAGCCGATACTTCCCCACGGGGTTATCCGGGACCTCCTCCCGCTTAAGGCTCAGGAAAGTCCTAAACGCTTTCTTGAACGGCTCCCAACCTATGATCCCCTTGAGGGCGCAGAAGTGATACGTGTCCGGGTCAGTGTAGTGATCAGGCCAGTCCTTTGAGTCTATCCTCTCGAGCTGCCCCTCCCTCTTCGCCATCTCCTCGTAGAAATCGTCCAGCCTCATCCCATTCGGGTCACGATAATCATACCACTTTCCCCAATGCCATATCATCGCCCTGCACCTCTCCGCCACGTAGACCATCTTGAAGTTTGCGAAGAATTCGCCGTTCCAGGCCCATCTCCCATCGAGATCGAACATGTGCCCCATCTCGTGCAGTATCCCGAACCCCCAGTCCCCTTCCTCGATCCGTTTGAAGGTGGACTTATCTATATATCTTCCGAACCAGAGTATCGGGTATCCCGCAACGGCGAGCCCGCCGGGGTAGTCCTCCACCTCCTGGATGATCACCGGCTTCCCGCCGAATGGGATGCCCCCCACAAGCTCCGCATACGCCTCGTAAGCGGCGTCGAGTTTTTTAAGCCACTCGAACGGGTTGGAGAGCCATCTCAGCCTCTCCGCCCGCAGGCGGAGGATCACGTGCCTCCCCTCAAGCGACGCAAAGCCGTCCCTTTCCGCCGCCCACTTCAACTTCTCCCCCCATCCCTCGTCGCCGAGCCTCACCCTCGCCATCGGGATGGGGATCAGCCTCACATCGTCGAACCACGCCTTCCCCACGCATGTGCTCCTCCAGAAGCCGAGCCTCAGGGCTATCTCAAGGTATGGCTCGTCGGCTGTGAAGACGATGGTCGAGATCTCCTTCCACCCAGTTGTCCCCTTCACGTCCTCCGACTTGACGAACGTGCCGTAGATACCTATGTTCGCCCCGACATCACCTCCTTTCTCCGCAACTCTGACATCCTCGGTCCTGACCCATGCTGAGAGGCGGTAGACCGAGTGAGGTTTCAGCTTCACCCTCTGGATCAGCCTCGCATCGTTCCTTTCGGGACAGCGGATGAAAGCGGAGAACCTTCCCGAGCGCGCTTCCTTTGAAACCCCGAAGCTCGCCCCCTCCCTCCAGGCATCGGCCCTCCAGCCTATGGGGAGGCCGTCGTCGCCGACCTCCTCAAAGCTCGGGTTTTGAAGGGTATTCAGGACGATGGCTGAACACAGGAACAACCACATCCTATCTCAAGCTATCAGGGATTGTAACTCGTTTATCCTTTGGACGACCGGGATGCCGTATGGACAGGACTCCTCACAGATCCCGCATCTATCACACATCTCCGCCCTCCGCC
>CAZHVH010000762.1:0-1682 GCA_964535855.1 uncultured bacterium | reverse complement strand
TCAACTTGAAGTATAGCAAAGGGTGATTATCAGGTCAAGATTTCCTGTGGAGAGAAAGGGCTTTTCAATGATTTGGCATAATCAGGCGTGGTAAGGGCGCTCCTCTGTGTATACCCCCGAATCCGGCAGGCACGGGGGCCTGCCGCTACAGCGCTGGCGAAAAGCGTTGAAAACCCCTATGAAGGTAAATCAAGCTTGCTTTGTGATCAACTATGTGCTATACTTTGATAGATGGGCGATCTTTTCAGAGGGTTATCCCCCCTGAGATACGCGAGTTAAGTTTCCTCAGTTAGGAGGTTTTGAATGAAATTCCGGTGGATTGGAGCTATAGGACTTTACGCTTTGTTTTGGGCCTTCCTGATCGGAATGGCTCTGGGACAGACGGTATACTTTGAGCCAAACGAAGTGACGGTCGATCAGGCGGGAGAGAGCTTCTCCGTCGAGCTGAAGGTCAAGGACGTCCAGGATCTCTATGGTTTCGAGGCATCCTTCACCTTCGATAAAACGGCTCTGACTTTGAAATCGGTAGATGAAGGCGATTTTCTCAAAAGCGACGGCGGTCAGACCTTCAAGACGAATATAAAGGACGCCGAGGGCGCTCTAGCAGGGGCAGCTGTCACCAGGCTTCTTGAGGAGAAAGGGATAGACGGTGAGGGCACCCTTCTGGTGCTTAGCTTTGAGGTTGTTAAGCCGGAGGAGGTCAAGGTCGATCTCTCCATTAAGCTGAGCGACTCAAACGCGCAGGAGATACCGGTTGCCGATGTTATCCCCCTCACGGTTAAGCCGGCCGCAGCCGAAAATCAGCCGCCTGTCGCGGTGGCAGGTGAGAACCTCACCGTTAAGGTCGGCGAGGAGATAACGTTCGATGGGAGCAAATCCTCTGATCCGGACGGGCAGATAGCCTCTTATGAATGGGACTTCGGCGATGGCACGAAGGCTGAAGGCGTTCAGGTCAAAAAGATCTACGATAAACCCGGCGAATATCAGGTGACGCTGACGGTAACCGATGACAAAGGCGCTACAGCAACCGCCACGCTGGTTGTCACCGTTAAGGAGGCCGGCGAAGCGGTTATAAAGGAACATACCGATGGCAGCCCGATGCTTGCCCTTCAAACTAAGTTCCCGACCGAAAACGCCTTGGGCAAGGCATATATAGATATATGGAAAGGCTCCTTCGAGGTTAAAAAGGGCATGTTCTTGGAGTATCAGATCTACATGCCCTCCGGTAACCCGCATTTCAAAGCCGGGGTGGAGGTTCATACCTCAGACGGAACCGTCCTGGGAGCGATCACCGATCCTAAACCGGTCGACCAGAACGGCGTCAGCTCTGCTCCATCGACTGACCTCGCCCAAGCCGCCCGTGATAGGTGGTACCACAGGAAGATCTCCCTCGATGCCCTTGCAGGCAAAACCATAGATGTCATCATGCTGGCAACCGAAAGCTCAGAGCATCAACCGGGTCTCTTCAGGGCGTATGTGGATAACATTCAGATAACCGACGGAAGTGTGAGATTGCTTGATGTCTACATAGACGGCGATAACGTTCCCGCCACCGGTCAGCCCGAATCGACCCTTTCGGAGACCGTTTCATCTGAGGGTGTCGAGGATGCTAAGGTCTCCGTTGAAAAGGTTGTCGCCGTCGAGCCGGCGGGGAAACTAATAACCCCATGGGCTAAGATCAA
>CAZHVH010000761.1:0-1689 GCA_964535855.1 uncultured bacterium | reverse complement strand
CCATCTCCATTTCCTGCCATGCTATCTGCTGCGGTGAAGGTTTGACGATCATAACCTTACCTCCTCTCACATGGTTTTCACACAAAGTGTAAGAGCACCCTCCCCTCCTGTCAAGATCTCGATCTATTCCTAAAATAAGACCGGAACGGAAGTAAATCAGCAGTAAGAAATTTACCTGCTTGAAGAGGGATAAAAGCCCTTGTATAATTAGCGTGCGAGAAAGCTATAAATGAGTTGTAGGTATGCCTCTTCGAGGTTATCCGCCAAATTGCATATGGGCCGGGGGACGATCCGCTACACAACTTTTACATCCCTGCCCTTTCACGCTCGGTTCGTTACGATAGAATGGCGGGATTCTTCAGCAGCACGGCCTTGGCGATCGCCGCTGAGGGCCTCGCTCATCTGATCCGAAACAACGGGCGGATGCATCTCCTCGTGGGAGCTAGGCTCAGCGAAGAGGATGTCGCCGCTATACAGAAAGGATACGAGGCGATGTTTGATCCTTGTGCCTCGAAGCGTGGCTCGCCAGTGGCAGGAGGAGCTCTGGGAGAAGTTTGCCCTCAACGTCCCCTTTTACGATGGTGTTCTCTTCACCGATGTCTTTTACGTGAAAACAGAACCCCAAGCTGAAAACCCATGGGACTCATATCCGATGATACTCGCGTCAAGCCAGTTGGCTAAACGAAGGGACAGACGCCAGCAACTTCTTCGAGCTGAGCTGTGGGATCTAGTCATCGTGGATGAAGCTCATCACGCTCGCCGGCGTGAGTTCAGCACTGACCGATACCGGCCGAACAGGTTGCTCGAACTTCTGGCGGGAGCCAGGGGCGAAGTCGGATTGAAAGGGAGAACTAAGGCGAGCGATCAGAATCGGTCTCCGGGAAAGCCCCTCATCATCAGGCTGTACGTCGCAGGTTTGATTTAAAATCATCCCCCATGCAAATTCCACATTGGCGAGTATAAATTCAGCTCGGCAAAGGCTCGTAAAAGTTCATACTTATTCTTCCTCGTACTCAATGCCCAACATGAATGAGGAGTCACTAATACCATCAAATGATTTCCTAGCGATATCTGTTACGATAACCTTCTTTCGCCATCGCTTCGAGCAAGCTTGCTTAATGTAATCATCATAGGATAAAATTACCTCTACCTTTTTGCCGCTGGCATCGGTTACTATTTTAGGCGGCGTTTTGAAGTCGAACAGATAAGTCAATTCTTCCATTTCTTCCATATGGACACCCCCAAATGCTTGTTTTTACCTTTACTTCTCCATCGGCTCAGCTTCCAGAAGTATTTTCCCTTTAATGAGCTGCGCGATGATATCACGAATCGTCTGGAACTGAGGACCCCCAACCGGGAGTCCTTCGGGGAATTCTGCCCTCAGAGTGGTTCGAACGAATAGCGACTGGGCTTCCTGACTGAACTGGTCGGGCGGCGAAAATCTCCTCCTTTGGCTCCCCCATCAACACATCATCCCTTGGAGTACATGTTAGCCATACAGGTTTCATAGCTCACCCTCCGCTGCAGAGGGATTATAATCTAATCTTAAAGAGGTTGTCAAGAACTCCCGCTTTCCCGTCCGGAGCTCAGAGTTGACATATCGTGGGGGATCGGGTATATTCATAAAACCGAACGCCAATGTGTTGAGGTGAGACATGTTTAAGAATCTCAGTCCGGGTGCGATAGGAA
>CAZHVH010000760.1:0-1692 GCA_964535855.1 uncultured bacterium | reverse complement strand
TTAAAAGGGAGATAGAGGAACAGATCAGGGAAAGCATAGAGGTCAAGCGAAGGATCGTTGAGAGGATGGTGGATCAGATCGCCGAGGCTGCCGATATGCTCGTCCAATCCCTCCGTAAGGGAGGCAAGGTGATACTTTTCGGCAACGGAGGCAGCGCGGCCGACGCCCAGCACATCGCCGCCGAGCTGGTGGGCAGGTTCAAGATGGAAAGGAGAGCTCTTCCCGCCATCGCCCTCAACTCCAACTCGTCGATCATAACGGCGATCGGAAATGACTACGACTTCACCCTGAGCTTCTCCAGGCAGGTCGAGGCTCTGGTGAGGGAGGGCGACGTCGCTATAGGGATAAGCACCAGCGGCGGCTCGTCGAACGTGATCTATGCCCTGAAACGGGCCTCAGAGCTGGGCGCTAAGACCATAGCCCTGACGGGGGGGACGGGCGGGACGCTCGCCTCGGTCGCCGATCTGGCGATCATCGTCCCCTCCGACGACACACCCCGCATACAGGAGGCTCACATCACCATCGGCCATGTGTTGTGCGATCTGGTCGAGAAAATGTTGTTCGGCGGGGAATAATTCACCATATCCTCGGCTGAAATCTCTCATCATTGGGATGGTTCACAATTAGGATGACAATTTCCGCCGTTGTAGATTTGTAGGGGCTAGGCATTCAAAGAAGAATGCCTAGCCCCTACAGTTTGATCTGCAGGAGCAGGTATATTACCGTTTGATCTCTCCCCAGATAACGGGAAGTTTTTCGGTAGGTTCGACGGCTGTCGAGGAAGGTTCCTTGGTCACCTCACTTGCTAGAGCGTGAGCTTCCTTTTCGCCCCCCTCGCCGAAAGCGACCCAGTATACGATCGGATCGCTGCTCTGCCCCGGCTTAAGCGTCACACCGAGGTCATCATAGCTGAGCATCATCCTTCCTGGGTTCTTGCCGCCCCATGCGCTCAGCTCCACCTTTCCATCCTCTGTGTAGAGGGCCGCGAACCCGTCTTTTGTCCAGTAGGCACAATGCGGGATCGGATCATCCCACTGCTTCATCTCGTCGAAGTTCACATTCGGCTCAAATTGGGGGTCGTGTCCGCTCTGGAACGAGGTGACGTTGCCCTTACCCGTGTTCTTAACGACCACCTCGTGCTTGATGTAGTTAACGCTATCGTAGTAATAAGCGGTGCAGGTATATTCCTTCGAGTCCGAATCGTGAGATATGTATCTCACCACAGCCATTCCGGGTTTTTGATCGACTATCTCCCACTTGCTTAGAGCACCCCAGTCTCTCCAGGCGCCGTTATAGTTGGAGGAGTGATAGAACGCCCTGTCGCCTACCCCGATCAGGCTGTTCTGTTTGCCGGGGAGAAACACCTCCATATAGCCCATCTGAGCTGCTTTCTTCCAGTGGACTTCATATTTGTCCGTTTTGATGATCACGTAGGTGTTGTCCTCGGTCACCTTAACAGCATAAGCCGCTCCCGTCAGAGCGAAAACGGCTGTTATCAGGAGAATCAACGCCTTTTTCATGTTCGTCCTCCTTTCTTGGGAAATTGGGGAATAGCCCCATTCCACTCTTCCGTCAACCTTATTTTACCATACTTAGATTATCCCTTTCAACTCCACGCTATCGTTTGGGTGCATAAGAAATTTATCGGTAAGCAAGGGACAAATAGGTTTCATAGCTTCATCCCCTCTCCGA
>CAZHVH010000759.1:0-1694 GCA_964535855.1 uncultured bacterium | reverse complement strand
GGTAAGAAGCCCTTCGTTCTCTTAGTGGGAACCCACCCGTCCGCTTTGCCCGAGGAGACTTTAAAACTGAATGACCTGTTGGATGGAGTGGCCAGGGGGGAGTACGATTACATCGTCCGAGACCTCGCCCGTGTCCTCTCCGATGGAAGAAGGGGGGATCTGGAGATGGTTGAGGGGTTGAGCTTTCGGGATGAAAAGGGTGAAATTTGCCATAATCCTCCAAGGGCTCCCATAGTTAATTTGGACGAGCTTCCCTTTGTCAGTGAAGTTTACAAGAAGCACCTGAACATCTACGATTACTTCTTCGGCGGTGCCCAATATCCAGTGGTTCAGATCATCTCCGGTAGAGGTTGCCCAAACCGATGTGTCTGGTGTGTTTGGCCTCAGGTACTGCATGGAAGGCGGTTTAGACCCCGAAGTGCCCAAAATGTGGTTGACGAGTTGGAATTCATCTCAAAGGAGATGCCGGAGGTGAAGGATATCGGTTTTGAAGACGATACCCTTACCATAGACCAAAGACGAACGATAGAGATATGCGATATGATAATACAGAGAGGATTAAAAGTCTCATGGTACGCTAACGTTCGAGTTAACCTGAAGCTGGAGACGATGTTGAAGATGAAGGAGGCGGGATGCAGGTTTCTCATCGCCGGTTTTGAAAGCGGGAGCCGGGAGATATTAAGGAATATCAGAAAGGGTATAACACTAGAGATGTCCCGCAGATTTATGGAGAATGCGAGGAAGGCGAAATTGCTCGTTCATGGATGTTTCGTGGCGGGTAATCCGGGAGAGACGAGGGAGACGCTGGAGCAGACCTTGAATCTCGCCTTAGAGCTTAATCCAGATACGGCACAGTTCTTCCCCATGATGGTTTACCCCGGAACGGAAGCTTATGAATGGGCTAAAAGGAACGGATATCTTGATACGGAGGATTTCTCTAAGTGGGTGACCGATGAGGGATTACATAATTGTGTGGTGAGTACTCCGGAATTGAGCAGCCGGGAACTGGTGGAGTGGTGCGATATGGCTCGCAGGAGGTTCTACCTGCGTCCTCGCTACGTGTGGTATAAATTCTGGCAAACCATCCTCGTCCCCAGCGAAAGGGTGCGGAATCTGAAACAACTTAGAAGCTTCTATAAATATCTCTTCAGAGGTAGCTTTAAGGGCTGAGGGGAGGTCATATTTTTGAAGTGGGTATTTTGGATTTCCGCGGCAGGTCTGTTTTACATCTATCTCGGGTATCCGATCCTTCTATGGCTGATCGCAAAACTTAAACCGAAACCAGTTAGGAAAAAGCCGATAACACCCGAGGTATCCATCATAATAGCGGCTTATAACGAGGAGGATGTAATCAGGCAAAGGTTGGAAAACCTTATAAACTCCCGATATCCCCTCGAAAAGATGGAGATAATCGTTAGTTCCGATGGATCCACGGATGAAACGGAACAGATCGTCCGGGAGATAGCGGCAGATCACGAAAATATCCACTTGATAAGTTCCCCACAAAGGGGAGGCAAATTAGCGGCACTTAACAGGGCCGTTCCCCATGCGAAAGGAGAGATACTCGTTTTCACAGATGCTAATACGGAGTTTGACCCTTCTGCTATCGTCATCTTAACGAGACCCTTCGCCGATCCAAGCGTGGGATGCGTCGCTGGGAGGAAGATCATCTATGAGGCTAACAAGGGAAACGA
>CAZHVH010000758.1:0-1696 GCA_964535855.1 uncultured bacterium | reverse complement strand
TTCGGCGGTATACCGGGGCTGTGTAACCTGACGAACAGGGAGGAGATCTTCCGAACCGTCTACAAGGAGACGCCTTCGACCGTAAATCCCGATTTCATCACCCCACAGACCCGTGTGAAGGTGGGGGATTTCGAGCTCACGCTGCCCGAGCTCTACGACGATGGCAAATCGCTCAAGCAGGTGGTGGATGTCGACTACTACCTGCCGGGATGTCCCCCCGTTGTGGAGCTGATAGAGAAGCTGATCCCCATACTGCGCTCCGCCCAGAACGGGGAGCTCCCGCCGAAAGGGACGGTGATCGCCTCAGATAAGACTCTCTGCGACGAATGTCCCCTGCGCAGGGAGAATAAGATCATAGACCATATCACGAGGGTACACGAGATCATCCCCGATCCGGAGAGATGTCTGCTCGAACAGGGCATATTGTGTATGGGCCCGGCGACGAGAGGGGGATGTGGGGCGAGATGCATCAGCGCCCTCATGCCCTGTCGGGGGTGCATGGGCCCGCCGCCCGGGGTCAAGGATCAGGGCGCCAGGATGATCTCCGCGATAGCCTCCATCCTGGCCGTGGATGAGGAACAGGAGTTGCCGGAGGAGGAGGTCGAAAGGCTCATAGAGGGGATCAAAGACCCGGCGGGCACCTTTTACCGCTTCACCTTGCCGGAGGCGCTGCTAAACAGAAAGGTAGGTGAGAGGAAATGAGAAAGATCACCATTGAACCCATAACCAGGCTCGAGGGGGAAGCCAAGATAGAGATCTTCCTGGACGAAAATGGGGACGTGGCTGAGGCGTTCTTCCAGGTGGTGGAGCTACGCGGGTTCGAGAAGTTCTGCGAGGGCAGGCCGGTGGAGGAGATGCCGAGGATAACGCCCCGGATCTGTGGCGTCTGCCCGGGCGCCCATCATATGGCCTCCACAAAGGCCGTGGATGCCGTCTTCGGCGTCGAACCGACCCCCGCGGCAAAGAAAATCAGGGAGATCTTCTACTGCGCGCATATGATGCACAGCCATATCGCCCATTTCTACTACCTCGCCGGCCCCGATTTCATCGTCGGCCCAACTGCGGAGCCCGCCAAAAGGAACGTCCTGGGCGTGATAGAGACGGTCGGACTGGATATCGGGAAACAGGTGATAATCGCCAGAAAATACGCCCAGGAGATCCAGAAGATGATAGGTGGTAAGGCCACTCATCCGGTCTTCGGCCTTCCCGGAGGCGTCTCCAAGCCTCTCTCCGAGGAGGAGAGAAAGGAGATCGAGGAGATGGCCACCTTCCTGGTCGATTTCGGCAAATTAGGCCTGAAGCTGTTCGATGACCTCATCCTGAGCAAAAAGGATCTGGCGGAGCTCATCACGGGCGATATCTACCGTCATGAGACCTATTACATGGGCATGGTCGATGAGAACAACAAGGTGAACTTCTACGACGGGGACATAAGGGTGGTCGATCAGGAGGGCAGGGAGGTCGTCAAGTTCAAGCCGAGCGATTATCTGAATCACATCGGAGAGCATGTCGAGCCCTGGTCGTATCTGAAGTTCCCATATCTTAAGGCTGTGGGATGGAAGGGATTGGTGGACGGGAAGGAGAGCGGCGTGTACAGGGTTAATTCACTCGCCCGGCTCAACGTCGCCGACGGAATGGCAACCCCCCTCGCGCAGGAGGCCTATGAGAAGCTATTTGACGTGCTAGGCGAGAAACC
>CAZHVH010000757.1:0-1703 GCA_964535855.1 uncultured bacterium | reverse complement strand
AGATCCATCTGGGTTGATGGCGTATAGGTTGCCGTCCTCAGACCCGATATATATCGTCCCATCTGACCCTATGGCTGGGGAAGAGTTCATAAGACCCCCTATCTCTAACTTCCACTTCAGACTCCCATCCGAGTTGACGGCATATAGATTGCCGACTGTCGATTCATCTGCAATCATTATCGATCCTACATATATCGTCCCATCTGACCCTATGGCTGGGGAGGAGCTTACAGGACCACCTGTTGCAAACTGCCATTTCAAACTTCCGTCCGGATTAATGGCACATAGATAACCTTCCTCTAACGCCCCCAATCCGATGTATACGGTGTCATCTGGTCCGATAGCTGGGGTGGAGAATACAGGCACCCTGATCTCGAACTTCCACTTCAGAGATCCATCTGGGTTGATGGCGTATAGGTTGCCGCCCTCAGATCCGACATACACCGTCCCATCTGATCCTATGGCCGGAGAGGAATCCACATAATAGCCCGTCGCAAACTGCCATTTCAGAGTTCCCAAACCGCCGGTTAACGTTACATGGACATTCGGCTCATATGGATCGTTGCTGGATATCGTGAGGATACCGACATAGGATTTCTCCTCCATCGGTGAGAATTTAACCGTAACGTCGATGCTATCGTCAGGGAGGATGTTCTGAGGGAAGGAGGGAGATATTACGCTGAAAGCAGGGTCAGATGAAGCGATACCATCAACGGTGAGGGTTGCGCTTCCAAAGTTATATATTGTGAAAAGCCAATCGGCATAACTTCCTGTTGACACAAAGCCGAAGCTATGTTCGGATGCTGAGAGATATATATTTGAAATAGGTCCATCAGGGACCTTCCTTGTATGGTTGACGTTATGCCCAAACATAGGCCAGGGTGAGAACCCTTGGGTCCCGGTGTAGATCGCGTATAGATAACAATCTTCCGATCCGACATACACGGTCCCGTCGGGGCTTATTGCCGGGGAAGATTCCACATAGTCCCAGGTTTCAAACTGCCATTTCAAACTTCCATCTGGGTTGATAGCGTATAAATAACCATCATCTGACCCGACATATATCGTCCCGTCCGACCCTATGGCTGGGGAGGAGTCCACATAATCCCCTGTCGCAAACTGCCACTTCAGAGTCCCATCCGGGTTGATGGCATATAGATACCCGTCCTCCGACCCGACATATATCGTCCCGTCCGACCCTATAGCTGGGGAGGAACGTATACAATCCTCCGTCTCAAAGCGCCATTTCAAACTTCCGTCAGGGTTGATGGCATATAGACAATAATCATCCGACCCGACATATACCGTCCCATCTGAGCCTACGGTGGGAGAGGAATCCACATAGTCCCAGGTCTCAAATTCCCACTTCAAAGTTCCCGGATCTTGAGCTACAGCCTGAAAGGTAAGGCTGAGAAACAAGCTTAAGATCACATAAAGAGAACTTCCTTTCGAAATAAACCTTTTGAACAGCATGTTATCCCTCCTCATGTTTTCCTATCGATTTCTCATAAACCCTTTACCTGAGAACGGCTAGCCTTCTCGTGGATCGGAAATTGCCAGCCTGGATGGCGTAATAGTAAACACCACTGGCTACCCGTTCCCCTTGCTCATTCCTCCCATCCCAATACGCTGCCTTAGACCGATCAATGTAATATCCAGCCCTCAGATACCCCAACTCCAACCTCCTCACCAACCTGCCGCTC
>CAZHVH010000756.1:0-1707 GCA_964535855.1 uncultured bacterium | reverse complement strand
TGCGCCTCGTATTCGTCCCTGAAATACCGGATCGTCGAGAGGATCGGATTAGGGGCGGTCTGGCCGAGCCCACAGAGGGCCGAGTCCTTGATCGTCCAGGCCAGCTCCTCGAGCAGCTCGACATCCCCTTCTCTTCCCTCTCCCTTCGTTATCCTCTCAAGTATCTCAAGCATCCGCTTGGTTCCGATGCGACAGGGGACGCATTTGCCGCAAGATTCGCTCTGGATGAAATCCATGAAGAACCTTGCCACATCGACCATACAGGTGGCGTCGTCCATCACCACCATCCCACCTGAGCCCATTATCGCGCCGGCCTCGGTGAGCGACTCGTAATCTATCGGCAGATCAAGATGTCTCTCAGGTATGCATCCCCCTGATGGCCCGCCGATCTGAACGGCCTTGAACCTCCTGCCCTCCGGTACGCCGCCTCCTATGTCGAATATGACCTTCCTCAATGGCGTCCCGATCGGCACCTCCACCAATCCCGTGTTATTCACCTTGCCCGCAAGGGCGAATATCTTCGTCCCCTTGCTCCTTTCGGTGCCGATCTTCGAGTATTCGTCGGCACCTTTCTCTATGATGATGGGGATATTGGCCCAGGTCTCGACGTTGTTGATGTTGGTGGGTTTGCCCCAAAGCCCGGATTGTGCCGGGAAGGGCGGCCTCGGCCTCGGCATGCCCCTTCTGCCCTCGATCGACGCTATCAGAGCTGTCTCCTCGCCACAGACGAAAGCGCCCGCTCCCTTTTTCATCTTTATCCTGAAGGAGAAATCCGTTCCCAAGATATTCTCGCCCAGCAATCCCAGCTCCTCGGCCTGTTCGATAGCTATCTGGAGGTGTTCGACCGCTATGGGGTATTCGGCCCTGACGTAGATATAGCCTTCCTGAGCCCCTATCGCATATGCGCCGATCAGCATCCCCTCTATGACGCTGTGAGGATCACCCTCCAGCACCGCCCTGTCCATGAAGGCCCCCGGATCGCCCTCATCGGCGTTACAGATGATGTATTTCGGATGGCCTTTTGCGAGCCTTGTGAACTCCCATTTCCTGCCTGTCGGAAATCCCGCTCCACCCCTTCCGCGGAGTCCTGACCTTTTTACCTCCTCAATCACCTCCTCCGGTTTCATCCCGGAGAGGACCTTCGCCAGAGAGGAGTACCCTCCCCTTGCGATGTACTGGCGGATATCGGTGGGATCGATCTTGCCGCAGTTTCTGAGCACCCATTTGGTCTGCTCCCTGTAAAAGGGCACTTCGCCGCTTTTAACGTAGACCCGTCCATCTCTTGGATCCCTGAAGAGCAGCCTTTCAACCACCTCGCCCTTGAGCAGGGTCTCAGAGACGATCTCAGGCACATCATCCGGAGTCAACTGCTGATAGAAGATGTCATAGGGGTCTATGACGATGACGGGAGCCCTCGCACAGAAGCCGTGACATCCGGTTGAGATTATATCCACCTTCTCCTCGAGCCCTTTCTCCTTTATCTCTGAGAGGAAGGCTTCTCTTATCTCACCTGCACCGTAAGCCCTACATCCCGTCATACAGATGCGGACCTTCACCCTGTTAGGATCTTCTCCTTTGAGGATCTCCCTTTGGAGCGAGTCCAGATCTTCGATTTTTTCGAGCTTCATTTCACCCACACCAAACCTCCCATCTTCTGAGGAGTCCAAATGATGATTATAATGCCTGCCTTTCCATCTTGTCAAACGT
>CAZHVH010000755.1:0-1715 GCA_964535855.1 uncultured bacterium | reverse complement strand
TGGAGCTTTTCCGTAACTCGGCTTGACTTTCACTTTTCCCCTTTGATATAATATCCCCTGGTCGGGCTGAGGATGCCCGAAAGGTTGAGGAGGAATAAATGAAAATAGCGGTTATCGGTTCCACAGGCCAGCTTGGAACCGATCTTGTCAGGGTTTTTTCGTCTTATCCTTCCAAATTTGACCTTCACGCTTTAACCCATAGTGAAATAGAGATCTGTGATCACGAGAGCACGAGGGAAATCCTCAAAGGAATAAACCCCGATGTCGTGATAAACACAGCCGCATACCATCGCACGGATGAATGTGAGGATAATCCCGAAAAGGCTTTCAGCGTAAACGCGATAGCCGTCAGAAACCTCGCCCAGATCTGTGATGACCTCAACTGCACTCTTATTCACATAAGTACGGATTATGTCTTCGACGGGGGTAAAGGGAAACCTTATGTGGAGGATGATCTTCCGAATCCGTTGAACGTCTATGGAGTCTCAAAGCTCGCAGGAGAATACTTCGTCAGGGATATATGCTCGAAACACTACGTGATCAGGGTCGCGAGCCTATTCGGGGTTGCAGGGGCGAGCGGGAAAGGCGGGAACTTCGTAGAAACCATGATCCGGCTTGCAAAAGAAGGAAAACCGATAAGGGTTGTAGACGATGTTGTGATGTCTCCTACCTATACAAAGGAACTTGCGGAGAAGATAAAGGATATGGTAGAATACGATCCTCCGTTTGGGATCTATCACATAACGAACGAAGGGCAATGTAGCTGGTTCGAGTTCGCAAACGCTATCTTTGAGCTTATGGAGCTGAAACCACAGGTTACTCCTGTCTCGATAGAGGAGATGGGGCATAAGGCGAAGCGGCCCAAATATTCGGTTCTGGAGAATGGGAACTTGAAGAGAACCGGTATTAAGGATATGAGCCATTGGAAGGAAGCTTTAAGGGCTTATCTTGTTGAGAAGGGGCATGTAGAAGGTTGAGGTTGAGGTTAAGACTTTCATCTCAACCTTAACCTAAACCTCAACTTCATCACAACAAGGAGGAAACAAGTGATTGAAGGTGTAAAGGTGATCGATCTTGTCGTTCGAGAGGACGACCGTGGCTATCTGATAGAAATAGCTCGGACAGCCACCGACTCGGAGCCACACGCGGTTGTCCATCAGTTCGGTCAGGTTTACCTTGTGGGCGATCCTGTGCGGGGAACGATCAGGGCGTTTCATAAACACAATGAGCTTTGGGATTGGTTTTTCATCAGCCACGGTAGCGCGAAATTTGTATTGAAGGACGACAGACCTGATAGTCCCTCCTATGGTGAGATGATGACGATAGTTGCAAGCGCTCGTAACCCCAAATTGATCGTTGTGCCTCCAGGGGTATATCACGGCTGGATGTCGCTGGAGGATGACACTCAGCTTATCAGCACTGCAAGTCATGTCTATAACCGTGAAAACCCGGATGAAGTCCGTATCCCACCGGATTCTTTCGGGGATGTGTGGACCGTGAAAGGAAGGTGAGTTATGGCGGGTAAAGTCTTGGTCGTAGGTGGTGCGGGATATGTGGGCTCGGTTCTCTGTCGAGAACTCCTAGACAGAGGTTATGCAGTGAGGGTTCTCGACAGGCTTTATTTCGGAGATGAAGGGATAAGGGAGATCAAGGATCGGATAGAGCTTATAGTTGGCGATATGCGCGCTGCTCCTCCCGAAATTTTCGACGACGTC
>CAZHVH010000754.1:0-1716 GCA_964535855.1 uncultured bacterium | reverse complement strand
AACCCTCAGCTTCTCGGTCATTTCCTGTGTCCTCCCATGTATATAAACGCCTCAATCGCCGCTATCAACATCAATATAAATGAAATAAGGTATCTTCCCTTCAGGATGAGATAGAGCGCAACTCCTAGTAAGATCAAGGCTGTGAGGGATATGAGACTCAGACCGAACCTGAACTGCCTGAACATGAATCACCGAATAGAAAAACGGCGCATATAACCCCTTCAGGCCATATGCGCCTTTAGCGGGATACGGCTTTAATCGCGCCTCCTTTTCAGGGCTTTCCTGAGCTTTTCCCTCCTATCTTCCTCGTCCTTATCCTTCTTATCTTCATTCTCCTTTGCCCTGGCCCTTTTTCTGACCTTCTCCGTTCTACGGGAATTCGACTCCGGTTTTGCCGGCGCTCGGGATCTCATTTCCCGATCGGATCGGGATATCCTTTCCCTCAGCTCATCCGTCTGAGGACGATATCCGGGACGGTCCGACTGGGGATATTCCCACCTCTCTCCATCGTAATATCTGAACATCTCCCATGAGGCATCATACCGGCCATCCAGGGGCAGGGGAGGTGCTGAAAGACCATAGCCGTATCCATAGTAATCAGGGGGAGGCGGGTAATAGTAATCCTCATCGATATCCGAGGCGCGTTTCAGAGTACACCCCATCCAGAATATCAAAGATAGGATGACCGCCGCCATCGCGATGCGGCGGCCGACGGCAAGCATCAAGATCACCTCTTTTTATTTCCCCTCCCACCAGGGGATAAACAGCCTTTGGCCTACGTATATCTTATCCCTGTCGAAGTTATAATCATCCTGATTTCCCTCGACGATCCAAGGCCACCGTTTGGCGTTATCATATGTGTCCGGCCTTGCGGCTATCTTGGGCAGCGTGTCACCCTTACGAACGATATACCAGTGAACCCGTTTCGGGGTCTTGATCGAGAAACCGAAGGTGTAATCCGAGGCCGCGTTGCCAGCCAAGTCTTTAACGCCGCTGACGGAGACGGTGTATTTCCTCGCCGAGATAAGCGGCTTAGCTGCGTTGAAGATGATGGAGTTGCCCTCATAGGAGATCGTCCCCTCGATGTCTCCCTCATGCTTGGCGAGGGCATCCTCCAGGGAGACCATGTGAACCTTAATCGTTCCCTCGGAGGCGATCGGCTCGTTGTAGGTAACTGTTATTTTGGTAACGCCGGTATCCACAGCATCCTTGGGATCGATGAGAGCCCCATCCGCCGGATCGGTCGAGCTAACCTTCGGCGGAGTGGCATCGGTGTAGGTGAAACCCCCTGACAGAGTTCCGGAGAGCTGATTCGGATTTGTCACCACGACATCGACCGCGCCGACCTTGCCCGGAGGTGTGATGGCGGTTATCTCGGTCTTGGAGGCCACGGTAACGTTCTTGGCAGGGTTACCACCTATGGTGACGGTCGCTCCCTCCTTGAAGTTCGTTCCCGTTATCTTTATCGTCGTGCCTCCGGTCTCAGGTCCTTTGTTCGGGGAGACGCTCTCGACGGTAGGCGGCTTTTTACAGCCAGCACAGCCCATCATCACTGCCAGGGCGGCGATCAAAGCGAGCATTATTAGGTATCTTACTTTGCCCATACCTTCACCCCTTGAGCGAAGATTTTCCCAAACATCCACAGCCGTTCCCTTGGGATCTTGATATTAGTATACTAGCTACTGAAGCGGTTGTCAATAACTGAATTCAGCCCGT
>CAZHVH010000753.1:0-1717 GCA_964535855.1 uncultured bacterium | reverse complement strand
CACGGTTCTCCCCTTATCCTCCCCCAGGTGGTTATCAGCTTATCACCGGGGATGATGACGATCGTCCATATCCGCTTGCCGCTAGCGGTGATGTCAAAGACCTCCTTGGTTCTCGAAAGGCGCTTCTACCCTTCACCGGTTGATCGACAGAGGATTGCCGTCCACATCCGTGAATCGAAGGTAGAAACCCCAATACCCGGCTTCATCGCAGACTTTGACCAGGATTGAATTCTCCCCCTGCTTGAGCGTCACCGTAACAGTGTTTTGATCGATGGACACCGGGCGAGCCTGATCATACGTGAAGACCAGCTTGCCGTTAAGCCAGACCTTGATCTGATCGTCGCTGCCGATCCGCATCTGCGCGTTCCTCTCCTCCGGGGATATGATCGTCGTGAAAGCATAGGCTGTGACCCAATCCAGCTTCCCGCCGAAGATCTCGTTCAGATCCACGAACCCGTCGAACACCTTATCCTGTAATTTCCGCCATTTGACCTTGCCGTCCAGACCAGGATATTCGGCCTTCAGATCGATCTGAGTTGCCTCCTCGGGGATGAACTCTCGTTCGTAGCCCATACCGCTCGTGTTATCGAACGGGCCGATGATCCACCAGGCGTCCTCCATGATGAACCCCGTCCTGTTCATATGAGCCTTGGCCTTCTCCTCATCTCCCCTCTCCCGATGGAAGCTCGCCAGGGCGATGTCGGTGTACAGCCTTGATTTACCCTCCTCCGGGACGAGCTTTGCCAGATCCATCACCAACTGAGCGAACCGCTGATCGTCCTTAAGGGTCCTACCGGCCTTGATCACCTCCGTCCACATCTGTCGGACGTAACCCTCGACGATAACCCCCGGTCGGTCGAGCCCCTCCTTTAGCTTCTCAACCGCCTTTTCGTAATCCCCGTTCGCAAGATAGGCGCGCGCCAGGGTGAAGGGCGGGTAGTAATAGTCCAGATTGAGGTTATAGGCTCGTTTGGCCAGCTCCAGCGCCTTTTGGGGCATAACCCCCTTGTCGAGGATCTGCCGGGCGAGGTAATCGTAATTCCAGGCGTTCCCGCTCTTATTGACCTCAGCCTCCCTCAGCTCGATCCACCTGGCGTAGGCGGCGTTCGCACTCTCCTGATCCCCAACCTCCCTGTAGGCGTCCCCCAGCAGCTCGTAGAACGTGGAGTTCCCCTTCATTTGCGGCTCAAACTCCTTCAGAGCGGCGATCCCCTCCTTCTCCCGCTTGGCCTCGACGTAGAGATCCCAGAGCTTCGTCAATGCGGCGTTTTTCTCGGATCGGTTCGATGAGGAGGTGATGGTGTTTCGCAGTTCGGATATGGCGGCATCTATCTCGCCGGATCGCTTGTAGAGATCGATCAGGACGTTTCGCTTCTGGATCCTCTCACCCGCCGTGTCCGTCAGGCGAATAAGGCGCCTGTAAATACCCTTCGCCTCCCGTATGTCCTCGTCCCCGCCTCTGGCTAAATACATCCTTGCCAGCGATTCCAGGATGATCTTGTTGTTCGGGCTGAGCTCATCGGCGCGCTTATAGGCACTTATCGCCTCATCGTACATCTCATTCCACTCATAGACCTGTCCCAGGGCGTAATATGCGTCGGGATCATCGGGGTTGTCCTTAACGGCCTGCTGTCGTTTGGCTATCAGCTTGTCGTACATCCCGCTTTCCTTGTAGATCTTTTTTATCGCCTGTTCGGCCTCCCGGCGATCGCTTTCG
>CAZHVH010000752.1:174-1718 GCA_964535855.1 uncultured bacterium | reverse complement strand
GTAGGGGTTTTCAACGCTTTTCACCGACGCTGTAGTGGCAGGCCCCCGTGCCTGCCAGAATCGAGGGCAGGCACAGGGGCATACCCCTACCTATGCTCGATTATGCCAAATCATTGAAAAGCCCTTACCGTGAAGATACCAGCCTTGACGGGAGAAAGAGGGCGTGTTATACTTAACAGCGGAACATACTGCTTGCAAGGGGGGAGAATGAATGAAGAAGATACTTCCTTTCCTTCTTGTTGCTATGGCCTGCCTCGCCTATGTCCAGAGATCGGAAGCCGTGGAGCCGATCTTCTTCGCCAACTTCGATAAGGGAGGGATCCCGAACGAGGGTGTCAACGATCCAAAGAACTGGAAACCACAGAATTCCAGTCTCACATGGGGTATAGGCGATTTCCCGGCGAACGGCACGAAGGCGCTTCAGATGATGTCCAGCGGCTGCGGTAGCTCCGGATTCACGCCTCTGCCCGGCCTAGAGAAATGGTCGGACGGTATCATTCAGATGGATATGGGCTGGAGGGATGATGACTCCTGGGGTATCGTGTTCAGGTGGGACAGTGGGAGCAACGGATATTTCGTCTTCTTCGGCTTTGAGGAGACGATCGAGCTCGCCATCTTCGATCTGGCGAAGTTGGGGTTGAAAAACGGACAATGCCTCAGCGATACAGGCGTTGAGGAAGGACCCGAACCTGGACGTACGATTAAAAAGGACGCCAATGGGGTCTTAAAGACCGTGCCCCATAACCTTCCGATCGATAAAACGGCGAACACCTCCTACACGGGGAGAATCATGGCGCAGGGATCGAAGATCAAAATCTGGTACGGTCTCACCAAGGATTTCCCCGATGATCCGCTGAAGGAGCCGCAAAACGTGTCGGCCGTGATCGAGGTGGAGGACTCTACCTATTCCGAGGGGATGGTGGGTATCTGGCACGAGAGCAACGATAACGGTGTGGTAGACAACATCTATGTGTTCGACCAGAAAGCGCTTTCGGTGGCTCCCTCCCGGGAGAAGATAGCCACCGTATGGGGCAGGCTTAAGGCGAGATGAGGATATTTGTGATCGGCGGGGTCTACCCTCGCCGATCATAAACCTTACCACTTGTGATCTTACCCAAAGAGTTTTAATATTGCCATTAAGGCGCTGATAAGCATCCCAAAGAAAGCTACTGTTCCGACCGTCCACCGTAGCATCCTGTCTATTCGTCCGTTCATTTCAGTCCTGAGCAGATTGATTTCAGACCTGAGGGAGCTAAATTTTTCATCCATCTCAGACCTGAGGGAGTCAAACTTATCGTCCATCTCAGATCTGAGGGAGTTGAATTTATTGTCCATCTCAGATCCGAAGGAGTCAAATCTGCCCTCCATCTCAGATCTGAGAGAATCAAACCTTCCATACATCTCGGACCTGAGGGAGCTAAATTTTTCATCCATCTCAGATCTGAGGGAGTTAAACTTATCGTCCATCTCAGATCCGAAGGAGTCAAACCTGCCCTCCATCTCAGATCTGAGAGAATCAAACCTTCCATACATCTCGGACCTGA
>CAZHVH010000752.1:0-74 GCA_964535855.1 uncultured bacterium | reverse complement strand
TCTCAGATCTGAGGGAGTTAAACTTATCGTCCATCTCAGATCCGAAGGAGTCAAATCTGCTTTCCATCCCAGAC
>CAZHVH010000751.1:0-1719 GCA_964535855.1 uncultured bacterium | reverse complement strand
ATCCCGGAATTCCGAATGGGAGGATGCAAATGTATATTATGGTCATAGGAGCTCATCCGGATGATGCCGAGTTCAGCTGTGGAGGGACGATGATAAAGTTCAGGCGAAGAGGGGATGTCGTCAAGGCGGTCTCCGTCACCAACGGGAACAAGGGACATTTCGCCGATGAATATAAAGCCGATCCGGGCAAGCTCGCCGCACGGAGGATCGCTGAGGCGAAAAAGGCGGCCGAGACGATAGGAGCCGAGTTCGAGACGCTCGACGTCAATGATGGGGAGGTGTACGTAACCAAGGAGTTGACCGAAAAGGTCGTCCGACTGATCCGCTCATTCGGCCCTCAGGGCGAAGGGCCGGATCTGGTGATCATAAATCGTCCCGTGGATTATCACCGCGATCACAGATACACCTCTCAGCTTGTGCTCGATGCGACCTACATGTTGACCGTTCCCCTCTTCTGTCCCGACACACCGCATCTGAGGAGAATGCCGGTATTCGCCTATTGGTGGGATAGATTCGAGGAAATAAAACCTTTCAGGCCAGACATAGTTGTACCGATAGACGACGTCATAGAGCACAAGATCGACATGCTGATGGCCCATGAATCCCAGGTTTTCGAATGGCTGCCGTATAACGCCGAAAGGCTCGATCAGGTGCCCTCCGATCCCAAAGGTAGGAGGGAGTTCCTCGCCCGCAATGTCAGATCCAGGGGGGAGAGGATCAAAGAGGGGTGTCGGGAGAGGATAAAGGAGCTGTTCGGTGACCGGGAGATCAGGTATGCCGAGGCGTTTCAGATAAGCCAATATGGGAGACAACCGGGTGAGGAGGAACTGAGGAGATTATTCCCGCTATGAGGTAGGGCCTTGGCCGTGCACCCGGCTCCGACCAGCCGTCCCAAGCGTTACCCAGGCAGTTAGCTCCAGCCAGGCACCCCCACGGCACACCCTAAGCCGCCTACCGTTGCTCCCTTCCGGGCCTGGCGGGGTTCAGCGACGTCAGGTTGCGTGGGACCCGACCTTCATCACCACTTACCTGGGCCAGACCTTAAGACGACATGGCCTCGGCCGGGAGTTCAGCCCCGCTATAGCGGATTTCGGGTTACAGGGCACCGCTACCTCCCCGCCTAGCACGGCCAAGCTTTGAAACTCTCAATATCTCAACCATCGGAGTTTCCGGCGACGCCGGATTGGGCATAAGCTTTCTCGTTCTCGGATCAACCACGAGATCCAATATTTCAAGAACCACCTGCCCCACGAGAGGCTGTGAACCCTCGCTCTCCGCTAAAACGTCGAAATTCCCCGTCCGTCCTTTGATCTCCACTGTCACCACGCCGTAAACCGATTTCAATTCGGTTTTACCATTTGCGTATTTCACCTTCACATCCCTGATTTTCCTCAATCCGAGCTCGTCCACGGTATCCTGAGGCAGCACCATCATCGTAGCGCCGGTATCGATCACGGCTTCCACCTCAACCGATCTCGCCGTATCGAACAGATTTGTAAGCTTGACCTTCTCGATTACCTTCCCCATATCGAGATATCTTTGAATAAATGGCGGAGAGGGTGGGATTCGAACCCACGGCACGGTTGCCCGTGCGCGTGATTTCCAGTCACGCCGATTCGGCCACTCTCGCACCTCTCCACCAACTGGCGAGAAGCATCGGCAATGGCTTCAGCTCCCGTTTCAACGGATCGAGAACCAAGCCGAGGGCCTCAAGGGTAT
>CAZHVH010000750.1:0-1719 GCA_964535855.1 uncultured bacterium | reverse complement strand
GATCTCCGCTACACTTAGCGATAATATGAGCGATTTTAAATGACAGCGTAGCGAAATGACTTAATGACTATAAATGACCTTTTTCTGTCGCACCGATAACGTTCTGAGCCGGTTGATGGCTGCTGCCAGCTCTAATCCTCTGAAGATGGCGTAATCTCCAACCGGCCTGGGACTAAGCACGTCCAATCCCCTCGTCCTGATATCCCTCAGCACGGATTCGACTATCTCCCTCAGCGTTCTACGGCCGTCCATATATCTGGTGGCGTAGTATATAGCGTCCCCTATCGCCCTCGTCTGACTTATATCCACAAGTTGCTCCACCGCTCCCAGGTCTATGTTGTGAGTTCCGAAGGCGATCGAATGGAGCCCCTTAGACGAGATCTTGACCTCCCTTCTGCCCTTGCTGGGATCGAAGCTATGCAAGAGCGGGATGCGATGTGTGATCCCGCCGAAATGTTCCCCTCCCTCCGGCTTACGCTCAGCCTTGTATTTTTCAGCTATGGCCTTGGCCTGTTTGGTTAGATCATGGGGCACATATTCGATCATACAGATCACGTGATCGGCGACGTCGAAGTAATCTCCGGACCCTCCTATCACGAGTATGGTCGAGACGCCCATATCGGTATAAAGCTGTCTAACCTTGTCTATAAAGGGTGTGATCGGCTCCTTGTCTTTGGAGACGAGCTCTTGCATCCTGTGATCCCTTATCATGAAGTTTGTGGCCGAGGTGTCCTCATCTATGAGCAGGAGCCGCGCGCCGACCTCCAGCGCCTCAATGATGTTGGCCGCTTGGGAGGTGCTGCCGCTGGCGTCTTCGGTCGAAAAGGCCGTGGTATCCTGTCCGAAGGGAAGGTTGTTTATAAAGGGCGAGATATCCACCTTCTCGATCCTGCGGCCATCCTCCGCCCTTATCTTGATGGCACGAGGATCGGTCACAACCAGTTCCCTGCCGTCGCCCGGGATATGGTCGTAAACGCCGAGTTCCAGCGCCCTTAAAAGCGTGGATTTGCCGTGATATCCTCCGCCGACTATAAGCGTGATCCCCTTGGGGATCCCCATGCCGGTGACCGGCCCGCGGTTGGGCAGATCGACCTTCACCCTCAGGGATTCCGGCGATTTGAAGGGGATCACCCGCCCTCTGGTCAACGGACGTGGATCTATTCCGCTTGCCCGTGGAAGGATCGCCTCGTCAGCCACGAAGGCGACAAGCCCCAGCTCATCGAGCTTTCCCCTTAGAAAATCGGCATCCTCCGCCGTCTCTATATGTCGATAGAGTTCCCCTCGATCGAGATTTTTAAAGAGAAGTGAGCTTCGCACGATTCGGGGCAGCTCCTGAAAGAACATCTCCTCAGCATGTCCACCGGCTATCCGTCTGCCGAAGGCCGGCAAGCCCATCACGAATCTGGCCTCCACGTATTCATCGTTGACGAACATGGATGTTCTCTCCAGTATCTCCTGTCCGGGGCGATCTATTGAGATCAGGCCGCTTTTGCCCGTGCCCCTGTTGCCCTTACAGAACCGTCTTGTGGCATCCAGGAACTTCCTGGTGAGGAAATCACGCAACGCTATCTCCCGGCTTTTAGTGCGGTATGTCTCCTTTGGAAACCCGGCGATCCTCTGGGGGAGACGCACGCGCACGCGGCTGGGGGAGGCGAAAGGATCGCCCTGGACGTGATCGACGATGAGGGTGTAGTCCCCGAATCCATATGAGCCCTCTAT
>CAZHVH010000749.1:0-1721 GCA_964535855.1 uncultured bacterium | reverse complement strand
GACAAGAAGGTGATAGTCTACAAGTTCAAAAGGCGAAAGAACTACAGGCGCAAAAGAGGTCACAGACAGCAGTACACGAGGCTTAGGATCGAGGAGATAAAGGTCTAAGCCTTTTGGAGGTGTTAGGCATGGCTCACAAGAAAGGCGGTGGCAGCACCCAAAACGGTCGTGATAGCCGCGCTAAAAGGCTTGGGATAAAGAGATTTGGAGGACAGTTCGTCAAGGCGGGTGAGATACTGGTTCGACAGCGCGGAACGAAGATCCATCCCGGCAGAAACGTGGGCCGTGGGGGAGATGATACCCTCTTCGCTCTTACGAGCGGTTACGTCGTGTTCGAAAGAATGGACAAGAGAAGGAAAAAGGTGAGCGTCTATCCGGAGCTACCCGCCCAAATGGCTTCAGCCTAAACCCTTTCGATATTCCTAAGCTGTGCCCTTCTGAAGAAAATCCAGATCGGCTCCTCTCCTCATCGAGGAGCCTTAATCTCTATCATGAGGTGTCCGATGAGATCTTTAATCTCCAGGCTTCTTCCAGGTAGAGAACCGCCATACATCAGGGAGTATAAAAAATACAGGAGGATAGGCCGGGATCTTTGCACCAAGATGTCCGATTTCTTCCTCGATGAGGCGACCCTGAAAAAAGCTGGAAAACAACTGGGCATGTACCGAAGACACAAGGGGAAAAACGTCATGATGTTCGATTCCGAGGAAGATGCCAACGTCCTGATGGATCACCTGCTCTTCAACATACTAAAAGGCGGCAAAAACGCCGTTCAGATCTACATGGAAAAGGTCGGTCCTGAGAATGAAACGGAGGAAAAATTGCTTAACGCCATGGCCCTTGCACACCTCTCGCTCTTCAGGGTGAAATCCAAATCGATGAGGAAATGCACAGTGATCCTGGAGGACCTCCTTCACGGCGGCGAGATAACGCTAGTTGATATCGCTCTGAGCTATACGGCGATACAGGGATTTCTCCTCTTTTTGAGGGTTATGCCTTTGCCTATAGATGATCTCCATATGGCGTCAGGTTTCGCTTTCATATTTAAGGAAGAACCGGATTTCCTGATCGAACGATATGAGAGAATGAAGAGGGGTATAAAAGCAGACTGTGAAGACGGAAGGCTCTTCATCGCCTTTTACAGGCTGTATAATAAGTTATCGAGAGGTAATGTCGAAATAACGCATATGGGCATCGGATGAGATGCATCTGGACAGGGCTAAAATACACGTAAAAGCCGGCGATGGTGGGAACGGCTGTATAAGCTTTCGAAGGGAGAAATTCGTCCCCAGGGGAGGTCCCGACGGAGGTGACGGGGGCAAGGGGGGAGATGTGATCTTCGAGGCGAGCCTTCACCTTAGCACCCTGATAGATCAGATCTACACCCAGCATTACAGGGCTCAAAACGGCGAGCACGGCAAGGGTAAATTGATGCACGGGAAAAAGGGCAAGGACCTCATCATCAAAGTGCCCGTCGGAACGATCATAAGGGATGCCGAGACCGGAGAGCTGATAGCGGACCTAGATGAATCGGGCAAAAGGGCCCTCGTCGCCCGGGGTGGAATAGGTGGTAGAGGAAATGCTCACTTCAAAAGCAGCACCTATCAGGCTCCAAGGGTCGCCGAAAAAGGCGAGCCAGGCGAGGAGAGATGGCTCGAGCTGGAGCTGAAACTGATCGCTGATGTGGGACTGGTGGGATTCCCAAACGTCGGAAAATCCTC
>CAZHVH010000748.1:0-1727 GCA_964535855.1 uncultured bacterium | reverse complement strand
GCTACACTCAGCGATGATATGAGCGAACAGACTTAATGGAACATCCCTGACATCCGTTTTAAAAACTTCATCTCCTCGCCGTCTAACTGCTCAAACAGCCTTTTCTCGCGCATATCGAAGGATCTCCGCGGCTTGCCTTCGGGCCTGTTCTTCTGATCGCCGTTATGGAAACACCATCCAGCCGCGCCTCCATCCTTCGCCCCTTTGAGATCCCTCAGAAAATCCTCGGCCTTTGGTTCCCACCGATTCGGACTGAAGCCCCGCCTGAACGGCTCCTGATAGTGCACCGGTACAACCCTTCCGATCTCCTTCATCAGCTTGATGTATCCTCTCGTCCGGTCGGCCGTCTGAGAGGGCGATCTGTCGTTTCGCGGACGATGGGGCGAGATGAAGTCCACCTTCACCTCCAGCAGATACCTCCGCAGATCATCCTCATCTATATCCCCGGAATATGAGGCGGTTATCAGTCGATCGGGATCGAGCTTTTTCGCCAGTTTCCTCAGTTCCACCAGCTCCTCGAACGGAACATATCGCTTGTCCCTGATGTTTCTCTCGTTCGCCATATCCAGATACCAGTTCCGATAGGGTTTGAGCTCCTCCAAAAGCGTCCGGACGGCACGGCTGAGGGATTCCAGGTTTTGAAGGCGCGGCGGCCCGGTGATCCCGTTTCCCCGTGAGAGGGTGACGTCAACCACCATCCCTCGCCGATCGCACTCCTCGATCAGCCATCGCAGCTTACCGAGATACGGCTCGCGGGGCCTACCATCGTCGGGATCGACGGCCGAGACGTCGTTTCCGAAGGCCGACCAGGTTGCCCAGACTCGAATCCAGTTGAACCCATACCTTTGCATATCGTCCAGGTCCTTCAGTATGAACTCCTTCGACGCTCCCAGAGCCCCGTAGAAGCTGATTCCGAGGAGGAAGGTCGGTTCCCCGTTGATGGTGAACCGCGTTCCCTCAACTCCCAGCTTGGTCTCAGACGTCGCCACACCTCCCATCATCAAAATCCAGGTGATCGCTACGAGCCATTTTGAAGCGCCCTTCATCGAGACACCTCCAAGCGGATATTCAGACCGATTATACATCAGCTATAGGCTTCGGTCAAGGTCGGGATGTGATCAGAGTCAATGGTGTGAATCCCGTTCCGCTCGGTGAGGATATACCTCTCCATCTTGGGATTCCAGCGGTCAGTCTGATGTCCGAAATGCATCCCCGCCTCAATAAGCTGTTTCACCGTAATCTCAGTCATCGAGCATTACCTCCTTTACGGAAAGACGAAATCGGGAACACAGTCATACCAGAGATAGAAGGTCTCGCCCTCGATTTCCATTTTCGGGCATTCCTTCAGCCGTTCGATGTTTTTCCACCCTCTTCCGTTGTATCTTCTGAATAGGATATTCCATCCCTTATCATCTATGAAAGTCTCGACGGCTACCATTCTTTCCGTACTTTCTGGTTCGCTCACCCAGAGATACCTCAAACATTTAAATCTCTTAGGTCCAAAATCCAGAAGCACGACATCGGTTACCCTCTCAAGCAGAACTTCTCCTTCGGACTCAGCTCTTCTTTCGAATCCGGGGTAAAGCTTAAGTGGCAGCACATAATCTTTTTGCTCCTCAACGGCGGGTTTATCCTTTTTATCGCCTTTTCGATGGTCTGCATGATCATCTTCTATTATCGTTAAGTGTAGCGGAGATCTGAGAGGTCAGAAATGCTTATTTCTCAGA
>CAZHVH010000747.1:0-1728 GCA_964535855.1 uncultured bacterium | reverse complement strand
TCCGACACAGGCGCTGCAACAGAGGGAGCTGTTGACCATCTATGCGATGTTGGCCACGGCAACCGCTTTAAACGGGACGGACATGATCAAATGCCTCGTCTCCCTGCTCGGCAACGGCACATGGTACGCTACGCCCGAAAACGATTGGCAGAACCTCTTCGTGCGATATTTCCCACCCTGGTTGGTGGTAAACAATAGGAAGGTGCTCAGGGGATATTACGAGGGGCAATCGACATTCTACAATTCCATCTACATCCGGGAATGGTTGCCACGGGCGCTTATCTGGACCGGTTTCACCGTGGTCCTCATATTTGTGATGCTTTGTATCAACGCCATCGTGCGAAGACAGTGGGTCAGAAACGAACGATTGGCATATCCCATCGCTCAACTGCCCCTTGAGATAACCCGGGAAGGTGTGGGAAAAGGGCTCCTCAGCAACCGTTTGCTCTGGATGGGATTTTCCATAGCGGCGTTCGTTGACATCGTAAATCAGCTTCACGTTCTTTATCCGGCCTTCCCATCTATTCCCGTCCAGCCTGTCAGCCTGAGCAGGTATTTCACCTCTAAACCGTGGAACGCCATAAGATACATGTATCGCACGTTTTATCCCTTCGCCATCGGCATGGGCTATCTGATGCCGCTCGATCTTATCGTGTCGACCTGGTTCTTCCACCTGTTTTGGCAGCTGGAGCGTGTGGCAGGCAGCGCTATGGGATTTGCCGGTCTGGCCCGGTTTCCCTATGAGGGAGCCCAGGTTCGAGGCGGATGGATGGCGCTGCTTCTGTTCGCGATCTGGTTGGGCAGGAGACATTTTAAGAGTGTCGTCGTACAGGCGCTGAGAGGTTCGGAGGTTAAAGGTTGGGATGAACCTATGAGCTATCGCAGTGCCGTGTTGGGTATCATCATCGGCTCCGCCCTGCTCATAACCTTCTGCAGTTATATAGGGATGTCGGTTTGGATTCTGGTTCCTTTCTTCCTTCTCTACTTTGCATTTCACACCGCCATCACGCGCATTCGTGCGGAGCTCGGTCCGCCCGTGCACACGTTGAGATGGACGACGCCGGACTATATCCTGATAACGACCCTGGGTTCCCGCAGGTTGGGGAGGGACAACCTGATCGGTTTCGGCCTGCTTCATTGGATTCTCGGCTCCTCTGGCCGTGAAAGCCCGATGCCGATTCAACTGGAGTGCTTCAAGTTCGCGGAACGGACCCGGACGAAACCCAAGGGTATAATATCCGCCATCCTACTTGCGGCGGGCATCGGGGCGATATCGGGTTTCTGGTTTTACCTGCATGATGCTTACAAGGTAGGGGCGGAGTTGTATCGAGAGGGTCCGTCATGGGCAGCGGGCGTCGGCCTCCGAGTTCTCGATTCGCGCCTCCGCTCTCCCACCGATTGGCAGCCGATGGAGGTGCTCTTCGGGGTGGTCGGGTTCCTCTTCACCCTGTTCCTTTACATGATGCACATCAGGTTTCTGTGGTGGCCCTTTCATCCCGTCGGTTATGTGATATCGGGTAGATGGGGAATCGGGAGGATTTGGTTCCCGCTGATATTGGCCTCAGCGGTGAAATGGGCGATGTTGAGATTCTATGGGATCAAGGGTTATCAGCGTTCCATCCCGTTTTTCTTAGGATTGATCCTCGGGGATTTCGTGGTGGGCAGTCTTCTGGCGACGATCGGCATACTCTTCCATATCCCGGTCTACGTGTTTTGGACGGGATAGAG
>CAZHVH010000746.1:0-1731 GCA_964535855.1 uncultured bacterium | reverse complement strand
TGTTTCACACGCATTGGCAGTCGCTGTTCTCAAACGGTAGAAGGACAGGGTTGAGGGTGCTGGAGGAGATAGGGAAGGAGGTAAGGGAGAGATGGAGCGGGAGGGTGAGATGGACGAAGTGCTCTGACCTGGCAAGGGAGGTGGTCCGATCATAGATGAATCTCGATAACGGTGACAGAGTGGGGTGGGAAGGTATACCGAAATCGACTTCCGACCTGATCCAACGAACTTCTTCTGACCTCCACCTCTCCCGGGCCTCCCTTGGCGTACCTCGGATTAAGCGGATCTTGAGCCTGTTTCGGCCAGTGTATCCACGGCGCCTGAAACAGCTCCGCACCGAGGTTGGCATCTATACCGGTGCCTGTAAGTGTCCAGACCGATGCCGATCCACGCGGCTCGAAATTCTTCAGAGCGATCTCCGTCTCGATAGGAGCGTCGAAGTGTTTGTTCACTACGATGAGGGAAAGCTTCGCTCTATCCTTACTCAAGCTGGCCAGGGCTTCCAGGTAAGGTACATCATGTATGGGAGGAATCCTCTCAAGGCGTAGCGGAGAGTTATAGGTTGGCGATTCTGTGTGTGAGACCACCAAGATGTCGCCGAGGTGCTCGGTGAACAGTTGAAAGACGAGCGCCGTGGGCTTCATGATATAGTGTCCCTTGCGCACGCCCAACCACCCCATAAACAGATGATCGACCAACTGGAAGAAATTGGCGATCTCCGTCCGAGGCGAATCGATAAGAGCCATCAGAACGCTTGCCGCATAGAGACCCGAACCGAGCGTCTGAGTATGGTTGAGGTAGGGGCTCTGTAGATCAACGCTGAATATGGGCCCCCACTCGGTAACGGCCAGCTTTAGATTTTGGGCTGGTCCCGGTCCAAGTGATTCAATTATCCGAGAGAAAGCCCGAAGGTTCTCGCGAATTTCAAGGGGTTTAGCAAGCAAAGCCCGGTAGAGCTCCCGGAAAGGGACCTTGCTGTCGAGCACGAATCCGGGCGCATAGCCGTTGTGAAGCGCGACATAGTCCACCGTATCGGCGATCCCCGCCAGCACCTTGCGATTCCACTCGCTTTTAGGATTTGAATCCAGGATGCCGATGAGTTTGATCGACGGATCAACCGCTCTCATCGCTTCGGCGTAGGATTTGACTCGCTCGACATATTGTTCCGCCGACAGAGCCGATGTCCTGAAATAATCGGGAACACCTGGCACCCACCGGATGTAATTCTCGTTGCCCAACTCCCAGTAGGTGACCCGCTTGCTTTCGTCATGGACCGCCTGTTTTTTGTTGATGTATTCAACCCATGCGGCTGCTTCCTCTGCACTTCCCGTCACCATGTTCACGGTGATCAGTAGATGTGCTCCGACACGTTTGGCGAATTCCAGAGCTTCATCTGTGCCGAAGACCAATTGGGATTTATCCTCTCCTGGAAGGGGCGCCAGGAAGGGTCGTTTCTCGATCGGTCCTATTCCCTCACGCCAATGGTAGTAGTCCGACAGTGTGCCACCGGGATAGCGGATGAGGACGAGATGCATGGCATGTGCTAGTTTCACGATCTCCTCCTGCAGCCTCCCTAGCTTACGGTCCCAGATGCCATTGCCGTCCCATTTCCATTCGACATTCGTACCGAAGAGGGTTTTGGGGATTGAGCGGATGAATTTGCTCGCATCAACGGTGATGCTCGCTTCCAGCTGAGGAGAAGCCCCTCCAGGTAAAACATCGCCCTGCCTG
>CAZHVH010000745.1:0-1732 GCA_964535855.1 uncultured bacterium | reverse complement strand
GCCAGTATGCATGACAGTCCATCAGGTCCATGAGCGATTGGGCCCACAGGTTCGGAAGGCCGTAGTTGTGATTCGTCCCCTCTATGAGGGCATGAACGCCGAGCTCATCCTTCAAAAAGCGGTACATCTCGAGATAATACCTCTTTTCGAGCTCGAAATAGAAAAGCGCCTCATCCCGAAATCGAGCAAGCGTGTGGCTTTTAAATTCCTCAGGCTGCAGTCTACACACCGTGCCGCGCCATGGGTCCTCCCACTCATGCAGGCCATAGATGGGAGCCTCCTGTAGGACAACGTCGTCTATCCACACGACGCCGGTTGCCTCACCGAGATGGAAGCTCAGCCGGACGGAGTTGTCATCCTCGTCTGCCCTGAACGTAAACTCATATCGTTGCCAATCGGAGGTGATCTCGAAGCGACCGCTTCCGTATCCGCGCCAGGGGCCGTCATGGCATACCTCGACGGAAAGGGTACGGGGCGTGGAGGCCTTGGCGTGGAAGACGACGCGATACGATATGCCTTTCGTCAACCTTAGCCCTCGTTGGGTGAGCATCACGTGCCAGCGCGTATCGGTCACGTTCTCGATCGTGACCTTCGCGCATGGGTTGCCGTCATATCCCTCGCCGATCACCTCCAATTTCGCCGCTGCTGGAGATCTTAGGAATAGCATCCATCCGCTTTCCGCCTGGGAGAAGTCTCCGTTGACCAGCATCTGTGGGCCGGGCTCGTGTGAGCCCACGCTCCATGTCCTCGCAAGGGCGTCTATCGAGGGATACCTTTCGATAAGCCACTCGTTGTAGAACCGCGTCAGCTCCTCGGCATAATAGGGCGGTATATCCGTCCAGGCGCCCTTTGGCGGCTCTGTTTGCTTGCCTCGTAGCCTGCCGGAGAGCCAGCCGTTGAACAGGGAGTTTTCGTTGGTCAGCTCCACGATGACCACAGCGGGATCTTCGGCGTACGTCAGACTCGTATAGGGATTTCGATGTGTAAGCAACATGCGGGCGTATTCCTTTTGAAGCTCTATCATGCGGGGATCAAATATGGTGCAGTATTTCGCGTACGCGAGCCACTCCGCCTGCTCCACACCGTCGGCCTCTGTAAACCTGCGTCCCACATGCAGGTTCAGGTTGATGTAGATTCCCCGTTCGCGCAAAAGATATATCAGGTAATCCAGCCGATCAAGCTGTTCGGCGTTGAAATGTCGCGTGTCAGGATACCGCTTATCGAAGATGGTATTGCCCCATCGGGAATCCATGCCGTGGAAACGCACTAAATTAAAACCGAACCGAGCCAGCCGATCGACGAGCTTCGGGGCTATCTCCTTGGATGGGAAACATCCTCCGCCCGACAGGTTTGTCCCCCAAAAACGCACCCTCATGCCGTCGGCGAAATAGAGATGACCGTCGCGCACGGTGATAAACCCGTGCTTGCCAGCAGGCGGATCAAGCGATATGCTGGCATCCACCAATGAATCGGATGGAATTTCCCAGGGAATGTGGAACAGCACATCAGGTTCAGCGGTATAGACCATCGAAACCATGAACGTCACAGCCGCGCCCGTAAACGCTAACATCCATATCACCTCCTAAATTTCGCTCGCCCAACTGCCGATAAATTCTATCACAAACCGATTTTATGTTTAAGGGTAGCACGATAGGTTGTAAACGGCTACCCCATCTGTTCCGTTGAATGCGACGAAATTTCCATTGAGAGGAGAGTTACCCATGATGCCAAG
>CAZHVH010000744.1:0-1733 GCA_964535855.1 uncultured bacterium | reverse complement strand
GTGCAACGTGCTTTTCCTGGCTCCTATGTATCTCGACGGAGACGTGATCGAGAACCCCCGGGATAGGCGGGGAGAGTTTTTTCACCCTGACCGTTACCCCTTCGATGTCGAACTGGTTTAATATCTCGGCGGCGATCCGCTCGGCGATCGATTCGAGCAGTTTAAACCTCATCCCGGTTCCTATCTTGAGAACCAGATCGTAAACTTTAGTGTAATCCACCGTGCGCGTCAGATCGTCGCTCAGCCCTGCCTCCCTCAGGTCTAAGAAGAGATCGACGTCCACAGCAAACCTTGTGCCGAGCTCCGTCTCCTCCGGTAAAACCCCGTGATAGCCGTAGAACTGTATTCCATGGACGGATATCTTATCCAATTACCACTCCCCTTTACTCCGGCGGATTAGCCGGATAAGTGTAGATCTTGCCTTCATAATTGAGGAAATACCGATTGATGCGCATCGGGAAGATCCGGCGGACTTTCTCTATGCTTTCGACGTCCGTATCTTCAAACAGCTCTGCCAGTTGCTCGCCCGTCGTGATACTTTGACTTAGAAGCCTCTTCCATTCGCTCATATCCTCCACCTCGGATCACAATACCCTGCATATGACGAACTTCAGGTATCTCGTCTCGGAACAGTTTGGGGCGACGGGATGATCCCAGGGCTGTGATCTGATATCCAGGAACTGAACCTGCCTCCCCGCCTTTCTGGCCGAGACGGCGAGCATATTGAGAAACGTCCCCTCGCCCACATGTTGGGTGCAGGATGAGGTGGCGAGTATCCCTCCCTCTCTGATCAGCCTTATGGCGCGGGTGTTTATCTCCTTATATCCCCTCAGGGCCGCCCGGACGGCATCCTGACTCTTGGCGAAGGCCGGCGGATCGAGGATGATGACGTCGAACCTCTCGCCGCTCCTGTCCATATCATAGAGTTTATCGAAGGCGTCGTTCACCTCAAAGCTGCACCTATCCTCCACTCCGTTCAATCTGGCGTTATGGTAACATAGCTCCACAGCCCTTTCGGCCAGATCCACCCCCAAGACCTCCGCTCCCCTCTTAGCGGCCATCATCGAGAAAGCACCCGTATAGCAGAAGCAGTCCAAAACTCTATCGCCCGGATTGATGAACTTTCGGAGGGCGCGGCGGTTCTCCCTCTGATCCAAGAAAAAACCCGTCTTCTGTCCCTTCCAGGGATCGACGATGAGGGTCATATCGTCCTGGCGAATCGTTATGAGTTCAGGCACCTCACCCCACGCAACCCCCACGACCGGTTTAAGTCCTTCGGGACGCCTGGATTTCGGGTTGCTTTTCTCGAAGATACCTTTGGGGTTGAAGATCTCGATCAAGGCTCTGAGTATCATATCCCGCCTGATCTCCATCCCCAGCGTCAAAATCTGGATCACCAGATAATCGCCGTATCTGTCCACCACCAAGCCGGGCAATCCATCCGCCTCGGCGTAGACGACCCTATAAGCCTCCTCCTCTCCCATTCCGAGCGATTTACGCGCCTCGATTATCCTTCTGCGAGCATCGTTCGCCGATGAGATCCTCCTGAGGAAGAAATCGTAATCTATCTTCTCCTCCTTATCCCATGATAGGATCCTGACGGTTATCGATGAGATGGGGTTGATGTAGCCCTTGCCTATGAACTCACCTTCAGAGTCCAGCACGTTGACTATCTCCCCCGCGCCGATCACATCCTGGTATCTGGCTATGTTATCCTTGAAAACCCAGGGGTG
>CAZHVH010000743.1:0-1736 GCA_964535855.1 uncultured bacterium | reverse complement strand
TTATCCCAAGGAACAGTTCCAATCCCTTGGCGATGTTGATTCGTCTTCCACCTATCTCCATCTCAGCCCTCATCGATAATTGGTCGACAGGCTAATTATCCCTTACGGGATATCGGATTGTCAACCAAAACCTGCCTGGGAGTTTTCCAATGATTTAAGTGGTGACGAGCCATAGGACGGCGTGATCGCTAAAGGGTGATTCTAGACTACGTTTCGCCCCACCTTCTCGTCTGAAGGTTGCTCCAGGTATGAGAGCCCGTCAGATATACAGCGCGTCTGCCGTCGTCGGTGAAGTCATTCCTTGTGACCATAATGTAAATCGGCGAAATCCATGTATCTCTCCCAGTCATATTCAGTGAGAGCATGTCCGCCTGAGCGGATGTGATAGCCTATTCCGCCCATCACTGGGGTGTCAAGCGGAGGCATTTCATCCGCGGGAAGCCCATCGGCGCCAAGGAGTTTGTAGACCGGATCGGCGGCTTTCGCGGCGAGAAACTCACCTCTTGGGTCGGCCCATAAGTCCTCATCGGCACTGGCGACATACGCCGGGCGAGGGGCGATCAGGGCGATGAGCATATGTTGGTCTACCGGCAGATCATCCTCTCTGTCGTTGTATCGTTTGAAATTCTCGCAGAACCAGTGGGGGAAAGCCCTGTTTATCAGCGCCACCGTTTCGCCGAATCGGCGACGGCTCAACGCCGCGCCGCCGCATCCCGAATCATTGGATATGACGATGGCGAACCTTTCGTCCTGAGCCCCCGCCCACAATGCCGTCTTCCCGAGCCGTGAGAGTCCCAGAACGGCAACCCGTTTCGAATCGAGCTCCTCATCCGACTCGATGTAATCCATCGCCCTGCTTAACCCCCAGGCCCATGCGCCTATAGCACCCCATGCGTCGGCAGGACGCTTCTCGCCGAACAGTCTGTCAAAAGCGGCGAAAACCCCATGACCAAATGAGCCGGGAAAATCCGGGGCGATATCCCCGTAATAGGCCGTCGCAAGTCCGTAGCCGCGGGAAAGGATCCTTTCGACGGGGAACGAGCCTGCGTCCTGGCCGCGGCTATCCTCACCCTGCATCACCATCTCTCCGGTTCTCCGGTCGAAGGTCGGCTTTATGTGAACGGCGGGGTCCTTACAGATAGCATGGTTGCCGTTGAAGTTGAGAAGCAGGAAAAGAGGTACCGGACGGGGAACATCATTGGGCAGGTAGATGAGCAGATCCATGCTCGGCCCATCTGGTTTGCCCGTGAAGCGGATTTGAACCTGTTTTCGAGTTGCCTTTCCGCCGAAGGCATTTCTATCGTGATCGAAGAGTTCAAAGCTCATCTCCTTCGGCCTGCCGATAGGGGCCCGTCCGTACATATACGTGCGGAAGAGCTCGAGAATTTCAGGACGGCGTTTCTCACGCCAGATCTCCGGCGTAGTTACCTTCGTCCCATCAAGGCATGTGAGAGGGTCCGGCAGCGTATATTCCAGCACTTTCGCCTCGTCGTAGATGACGCTGGGCTGCCTCTCGCTCAGCCTCCTGACCAGTTCCGGCTTCGGTTGCCAACCGGATTGTCCCTCATCGGCAAATTGAAACAGTGTAATGGTAAATGTCAATGTCAACATGACGACCACCTCCTTTAAGCTATCAGCTCGCTGAAAGTTATTTTAACAGCCACAGATGCACTTCCCCCAGGTATCTACCTGTGAACGGTTTCCCGACGACGGCGGGTTTACCGTTGATGTGTATG
>CAZHVH010000742.1:0-1738 GCA_964535855.1 uncultured bacterium | reverse complement strand
AGAAGAGGAACAAGGAACCAAGAGCGGAAAACGTTACAACGTTAAACGTTGAACGTGCAACGGATTTCCTTTCTCCTCGTTCCTCTTCTATGTTGTCACCTCACCCGTTCCCAGATGGGAGCGATTCTCTCTTTAGCGCGGGGACCGAGGATGACCGGAGTGATACCGGCTATCTCGCACAGATATGTCAACGGCCTCACCCTGTCCCCTTCGACGCCCAGGACATGGTTGCACGGGAAAACGGTTATGAACTCCTCGAAACTGCACTCCAGCCTTGCGTGGACGTGCGGCCATGTCGGATTGGTCTCATTGTTGATTTTCCTCCTCGTCTCCTCATCCAGTTCCACCACCTCGCCGGGGACGATCACCATGTATGGCTTCTGATCCCAAAGTCCGAGCCTCGCGAAGGTCATCTTGCCCGGCGCGGCGTCGAACTCCACGGATGCCCCCCCGGCTTTGAAGTAGAACTCCAGGGCCGGATGCAGCGTGACCTTCTTGAAGTTCTCCTTCGGATCGAAGGATCTGGCGGCGAAGTAGCTGGGATGATTGCCCGAGTTACACCAATCCCAGATGTCCAGATCGGGATGGTATAGCCTCACGTCCATGAACACGGTCGGCAGGCCACCGGAGAGGTATTTTAAAAGCTGCATCGTGATCGCTGCGTAGGTGTCGGCCTCTGTGGAGCAGACCGTAGGTTCTTTCGGCCCACGCCAGTCATACGGATCGTTCATCAGCATCTCGGGGACATCCCCTAGACAGACGTACTCCGTCAGCTCCCTCTGCCCCTTCAATCCACAGAAATCGAACCCCTTCTCCTTATTGACCATTTCCATCGCCAGATAAAGCCTTATCTGCGTCTTGAGCGTCTCAGGCGTGAGCATCTTGCCGTCGTATCTGATCCTATCGCCCAACATCTCCGTAAACCACTCGAACCCTCTCTCCACCTCCGACTCGTCCACCTGTTCCATCATCTTAACCAGCAACAGCTGGTCGATCTGCCGGACGGTCAGGCCGAGCGATTTAAGGGTGGGCGTCAGATGTGGGAAACCGGTCTCCATTCCCATCGAATGGCCGCCGTAACAGCCATAAACCTCATTTTTGATGGTCGTGACCGCCTCGCTGGCCCTGACCCAGTCGATGACCTTGGCGATGGTCTCCTCGTCATCCATCTCGCCGATGATCCTGTGAGTTTTGAATCCCGCCTGTCTCAGAGCGCCGTCGGTCGCCAGCAGGCCGACGTTCCCTGGAAACTGACCGTTATTGTTGGAGAGGCTGAGAATCGGTATGTCTCTGCCGATACTGTTTACAAGCGGCCAGGCGAGGAAGGGGAAATTCCAGACGTTATAACACATTATGAGCTGCTTGACGTTGGCCCTGGAGAGCTCCTCGCCCACCTCCTGTGCGCTACGGACGTCGTGGACGATCTGGGAGGCAACCACAACCTCATATGATGTGCCATCGACGTTTTTGGCCTTTTCCCTGATTATCCGGGCCCAGCCCTTTACAACCTCCATGTTCTGGGCATCCGTTTGCGTGTGAACGTGTGGACGCTCATCGGTGAGCATAACGATTCCTATCGGAGTGCTTTTCATGTGAGACCTCCTCAGCGATCTTTACAAGCTGATGGCTAACGGTTATTTTTATGATAACCTCATCGGGGTCTAAAATCAATATGTCCTACGCTACGCAGAACGCCTTACTCATTTTCTCCTTTGTACCTCTCGAATATATCGGCGAA
>CAZHVH010000741.1:0-1742 GCA_964535855.1 uncultured bacterium | reverse complement strand
GTCGGCAAAAGGGCACATCTCAAGGTCGTCCGCGGCGGTAAGATCAGGGAGCTCAGAGTGAGAATAGGCGAGATGCCCAGGATATACACGGGCCAGCCTAAGCCCGAACTGCCGCTCCTGGTAAGATTGGGGATAGAATGTTCAAACCTGACGGGACAGCTTAGGAGAAAATACAACCTGGATAAGGTTCACGACGGCGTTCTGATCACGCATGTTATCCCCGGCGGACCGGCGGCATTTGCAGGCGTCAAAACGGGGATGGTCATAGTAGGCGTCGAAGGTGAGAACGTATCGAACCTCAATCAGCTCAATCGATCGCTGACGAAAGTTATGGAGGGCGAAGGACGCGAGATGATCAGGCTTTGGGTCATAGATAAAGGGGAGAGGAAGATGATCCCCGTGGAGATAAAATAGCCCTGCGGAACTTCATCGGAGGACAGAATGATGAAAGCGTTAATTTCATCCCTTGCCCTCTTCATCTGTATGTGGTGTTTTGCAGAGCCTCAGCCTAAACCGATGTATATAACTGATTTCCGAGAGATATCGCCTCCCATACACGCCTTGAACTTCACATGGGGAGAGAATTCTCAAATCATTTACTCTTGCTTTCGTGAGAGGAGATTGATCTATCTATATGATCTGAAGACAGGAGAGAAACATCTCATATCTCTGGGCAGATACCCTACCTTTCGAAAACCTGATCCTTCCTCAGGGTGTTTGAGTTCAATTTACTTCCTGAGACCGACCGGTCATCATAATGAGAGCGAGCTATGGCGGTACTCCATATGCCCTAACTATAAGGAGGAATCGAAGGTATCAAACGCCGTCATCGATATCTTCGATGAGATATATCTATCGCCGTCCGATGACACCATGTTCGCCTACAGATACTCAGTGTGCATGGCGGATGGAGGATTTAAGCAGGTTCGTCTGACAAAAGTAAGCCGGTATCCCCACAACGATAGTGAAACCAAGGTCCTCTATAGCCAGGAAATCGGATCGCTTCTACCATTGCCCACCATCTCCGGATGGCTCGATGATAAACACCTCGTTTGCTTCTTAGATGATATCCCTTATATCCTGAGCACGGAGCCGGGGATATTGATAGATCCGAAGAACAGGGGATTTCCCGTAAATCCGGCCGATTGGGATAAACTCAAGAACTATCCGAATGATGGGAAGCTTCTCCATAAAGGATTGAGCAGCTTTGATAAGGTCGTTATACCCGGCAGCAACTTCGCGCCAGATGGCTTATCCTATATCGTGTATTCCGAGAAGGAGAATCGGTTAATTCAGAGGTCGCTGAAGGGAAAGGAGATAACATCTGTTTCCCTACCGGTTGAATTTGAACCCCGATATTACATACGGGGAGATCATCCCAGGTTCTCAAGGGATGGAAGGCATATCTGCTTTATCGGTTTGAAGAGGACCAGGGAAAGGCATACAAAACCGATCCTATGGATCGCTGATGTCAGATGGGGAGAAGGAGAATAAAGGAGATTTTTTCATCATGCGCGTTGCTATCACCGGTGGCAGCGGCGCCATCGGCACCTATGTCTGCGATGAGTTCATCCGTGCCGGTCACGAGGTCGTCTCGGTGGACATACGCCCGCCGAAGATAGAGGTCCCGTTCGTCGAGGTGGACCTCTGTGATTTTCAGGCCACACGTGAGACCCTACAGGGGTTCGATCGGGTGGTACACCTAGCGGCTATCCCAGACCCGTTCAGCGACCCGCCGGAGA
>CAZHVH010000740.1:0-1747 GCA_964535855.1 uncultured bacterium | reverse complement strand
CAACGGGCGAAAGGTCGGGGAACAGCCGAAGCCTCGCATGCCCTTTGAGATGGAGAACTCGCTTTGCTAGGGACCCTTTTGATGATCGTCGCTTTCGGGACAGCCGGTGAAATCCGGTACACCGACCCCTTCGCCGGAGAGGCTTTGAAAGCGCTTGAGAGAGCGACGGGGTTCCTTCGATCCATCTCCACACATGGAGGGTACCTGTGGAGGTATTCGGAGGATCTGAAAGAACGATGGGGCGAGGGGGAGGCGAGCCGAACCCAGATCTGGGTTCAACCGCCGGGCACGCCCTCCGTCGGTATGATCTTCCTGAGAGCATATGAGGTGACGGGGGATAAGAGATATCTGGAGGCGGCCAAAGAGGCTGGAGACGCTCTCGCCTGGGGACAGTTGGAGTCCGGAGGATGGACGTATTACATCGATTTCAGCCCCAAATGGAGCCGGAGGTGGTATCGGCGTGCCGATAAGGGGAAGCTCTCCTCCAAGGAGATATCCGGACGAAGAAACTGGACATCGTTCGATGACGACACGACCCAAAGCGCCCTTCGGTTCCTGATGGCCCTGGTTCAGACGATCGGTCCGCCTCAGGATGAGAGGGATCGAAGGATCAGGGATGCGATGGAGTACGGTCTGGAAGGGTTACTCCGGGCGCAGTATCCCAACGGGGCGTGGCCTCAGGGCTATGACGGGCGTCAGTATAAGCCCGAAGAACACCCTGTAAAGCGGGCTTGGATTCCCGAAGAGTGGCCCCGTACGCCTCCCAGACATCGGTCTTACTGGATTTATTACACCTTCAACGACAACGCCATCAGCGATTGTATTCTGACGCTGCTCGATGCCTACCGTCGTTTCGGACGATCGGAGTATCTGGAGGCGGCCAAAAGGGGAGGGGATTTCATCATAATGGCGCAGCTCCCGGAGCCTCAGCCTGTGTGGGCTCAACAGTACGATTTCGATATGAAACCCGCTTGGGCGCGGAAGTTCGAGCCTCCCGCGGCATGTTCAGCCGAGAGCGCCGGTGTGATCCGAACGCTCGTGGAGCTTTTCCTAGTTACCGGTGAGAAGAGGTATCTTGAACCGATCCCACGGGCGATCGGATGGTTTCAGCGTTCACAGATCGCCCCAAATTTGTGGGCCCGTTTCTACGAGCTTGGTACCAACCGCCCCTTATATTTCACGAAGGATTACCGTCTGGTCTACACCGACGATGATCTGCCCACGCACTACAGTTTCAAGGGGAGCTACGGGGTTAGGTCTGCCGTAGGTTTTTATCGAGCGGTGATACGGGAAGGGCGTGATGGGTATATCAAGAATCACAGACACAGACGGCCCTCGCCGAAGGAGATGGAGAGGCGACGCAGATCGCTCGCACCTCGCGTCCGTAGGGTGATTTCCTCCCTGGACGATAAGGGGCGGTGGGTTAGGAAAGGATATATCGAGATGCGGGTCTTCATCAGAAATATACGTCTGCTCTGCGATTATCTCGAGGCCGCCTCGAGCTCCGTATCTCGCTTGTCTGAGCGCTGATTTCTCCGATCCGGCTAACTGTACCTCCGGATTCAAAGCGCGAGCAGCGATCCAGGTGGCGACGTGTTCGGCGCCGGCGATCACTATGAACCCCTCAAACGTGACCGGGGCTGTGACGCCAGCGACGGGCATGGCGGTGAGCCCCGTCTGTGCCGCTTGACAACTCCCCCACGATGTTGTAATTTCTGTGTAACTGGCTAGTGTTGGAACCCAGTAG
>CAZHVH010000739.1:0-1748 GCA_964535855.1 uncultured bacterium | reverse complement strand
GTCTGATCACAATCCCCTATGAAGCGGGTCTCGGTTTGTCACCTGGAGCAGGCTATTTTTTGGGAGAGGACTCGTTGTCTGTCAAGTAGGGGGCGCATAAGAAATTTATCGGTAACGGGGAGGAGAATCACAAATTTGTAGGGGCTAGGCATTCTTCTTTGAATGCCTAGCCCCTACAGTTTGATCCACCGACAGATTTCTTATACACCCCCGGATTCGAGGGCACGCACAGGGGCGCGCCCCTACCACACCTGATTGAAGGTTTAAGCTTAAGGCGCCTCGAATTTGGCCTTTATCCTCCCCTTTTCATCCTCGCACACGCACATCATCTCAGCTTTGGTGACAAATCCGGCGAACTTAACCTCCATCCCTGGCGAGTCGTTGAACAGTACGTAATCGGTACGTCCGTCGGAGAACCTGATTGCCACGGCGACCGCCTCCGCATCTGAAGGCCGTAGCGGCAAGAGCTCGACGGAGAGAACAGGGTCCCTTTCTCCCTGTCGTAACGGATAGAAAAGGTAGAGGAACCGGATGACACCGCTGCCCCGTTTGGTGTATATCGCTGTCGGTATGGGACGCCATGGATGATTCGCCCATCCCTGAACAGGATCCTCCTGTCCTTTCACGAGTTTCGCCTCCAAATCGCCGTCCAGGAGTGGGATTATAGCGAGGTTGCTCCCCTTATCCTTCCTCGTCTCCACCTTTAGGGTTAGTTCATCGAGGTTTGCCTCCTCGGAGTCGAGGTGAAAGAGGGAGTTGTAGGTATGCTCCCTGTTGTCGGCCGGGGTGAGTGTGTCCTGAATGACGAAATAACCGGGTTTCACAAAGAGGATACGACGGGTATGGATGACGTTGATCTCGTTTCGGTCTCCATAACCGCTCCTATATCTGCCACGGGCGAAATCGAAGAGCGGCTTGCTGACCCAGCGGGTATCGTCATCCGGTGGTTTCAGTTTATCCCATGGCTTCGGCCGGACCCAGGTCTCACGTTTCCTTCGTCTGTTCTGTCCTTTCCCATCGACCATAATGGTGTTATGGCCGGGTGTGGTGATGATATATCGACGCCATCTGCTCCGGTCGTATGAGTAGTTCCCCGGATCGAGCACAAGCTGTTCCCCATAAGCCCAGAGGACGAAATGGAGCTTGTCCTCATGCTGATGCCCGCTGCCGAAGGGGCCGGAGTCGAAGAGAAGATAGACCGCATCCCTCCCCCAGCCTGATCGCATCACGTAGTGCCCTGTGTAGGGGAAGGCGTAGGACGTATATTTGGGCCGTTGGCCTTTCTCTCCCAGCGTGGCGCTGAAGAGGAAATCCCCGCGATGGGGGAAAAGCTTGTAGCCTCGCATGAGCAACTCCCTCACGTCGGCGTTCCCGGAGTCGTTCAATCCGGGTATCGATCCGTTAGGCATCATGGCGTAGAGCAGGTAATTGAACATTTTCTCGATCTTAGCGGTGAAATCCTCCGGTATCTCATCCCTCAATCCGTTCATATCCGCCCTCTCGATGAGATTGCACATGTTGCTGACGACCCAGTTGTTATATCCCGCTGCCAGCTCATCCTCCATCCCGTCCGGGTAGACCTCCTCATCCAGTTGTCTATACAATCTTTCGATTGCCGTATGGCGCCACTCCTTGGCCTCCTTAAACTCGGGGAAGAGCATTCCGGCTGTGAAAAGCCCCATGGACTCCTCCGTGAGCCAGTTTCGACCTGTGGGCCACTTAACCAGATGTCGCGCCTGATCGGCAAC
>CAZHVH010000738.1:0-1750 GCA_964535855.1 uncultured bacterium | reverse complement strand
GCCACCAGGCGGCCACGACGGCATCATCTGGGAGGTTATCCCTCATCCACTCCATCGCCTCTCTCCAGTGATGGGAAAGCATCGGGCCGGATGAACGGATCACCCTGAAATCAGCTCTGTAATAGGATAGAACGAAAAGCCCTAAAATCAGCGTCAGCAAGGTCAGAGAGGATGTCTTAAGTGGAAAGAGGCGTAATTTCAAAGCTGCTTTGAACCCCTCCCAAAAAGCAACTCCTGTGAGGATCAGGGTGGGCGGTGCGAGGAAGAAATGATACCTCTGAGCCCCTCTGGCCACCATCAGCATGATGGAAAACCAGCAGAGAGGAAACAGAAGAGGGACGATCCTCTCACCGGCGGGTCTTCGAGGGGAAACTACAAGAACATACCCTACAAGCAAAAGGATAGATGAGATATACATCATCTGGGAGATCCTCTCGGGGATGAGCGGGAACCTGCTATAGAGAAGGCCTATGAGGAATATCTCCCAGATCGAGAGAGAGAGCCAGGGACTGAGGTTGATCTCTTTTGAGATTCTGTATAGGAGGATCATCGAGCCTGTGGAGATCAGGAGGAAGCTTATCCCATACCAGCTAACCCAGTCGATGGCGGTAGGTCTGTAAAGCTCACTGACCGTTCTCATAAGCCTGCTTCCTCCCAGAGGGGAGATGAAATTGTCCCAGATTGAAAAAAGCCTCCAGGATGTGGAGGATGGGGAGATAAAATAGAGGACGAGAGCGAGGATGATTACAAGGAGGACGCTTGCCCCGAGGCTGAGATGGACTGAGAAAAGTTTAATTTTTCCCCTTTCGATCCGTCTGAGAGCGATATAGATGGTTGCCGTGATGAGGAACCAAGTTGGAACTCCCCATGCCAGCAGAGCGAAGGGCTTGAGGCAGATATAGGTTTTGGTGAGGATGAAAGCGGCGGTAAACGGCGGAGTAAGATAAGAAAGGGTCGCCAGAAAATCATCGGTTTTAAACTCGTCGAACATCATCTTCAGGATCATGAGGAGGATGATAATCCCGCTGAAGAGGCCGCTTCCCTCCCAGCTCAGCACCAGTGCCATCTGGCTCAACCCCGCCCCTAGCGCAAGGAGCTGTTTTCTGAGGCCTGAGGAGAGAGCGGATTTAGCAAAAAGCAAGAATGATCCAGCGGAAAGGGCCAAGCAAAGTGAGTCCCTATCAGGGAAACCGGCCATGCTCCTCGGAAGAAGGAAGGGGGAAATGGAGGAGAAAAATGTGGAAAGAAGAGCAAGCTTGAAGCCGAATATCTCCCTGACAAAGAGGAAGAAGAGGAGGAGGAAGATGGAAAAACAAACAATGGGATATATCGAAGCGGTTGTGTGAAGGGAAATTGAAGGGAAGAAGAGGCGGACGATGCGGTGGAGGTATGCGATGAAGTATGAGGAGAGGTTAAGGTGTTTAGAGAGATCCCTCCCTGGGGGTATCCATCGCATCCGATCTATCTGAGGTAGTTTGCCGTTTTGGAGGATTATTTGGGCTTGTCTGAAGAACCTGTAGGGATCGGTTCCGATGAAGAACTTCCCCTCAAGCGATGGAAGGCTTTGAAGCCTGAGCCATATGCTTAAAAGGAGGGAAAGGAAAAAAAGCATCCAGGTGAGAAGTTGATGGAATTTAATGAGATAAGCAAGAGCTATTCCTCTTTCATAGTGCTTATTTAACTTGGAAATTACCACTTGAACCTGATTTCGGACCAGCTTTTGTGCTTCCTTTGTAGACTATGTATGATG
>CAZHVH010000737.1:0-1752 GCA_964535855.1 uncultured bacterium | reverse complement strand
CGCCTTCAGGATCAGAAGTGTCAGATCGTCGAACTGGGGTGCATTTCCCACGAACTTCCGCACCTCATCATAGATGATATCTTTCAGCTCCTCGGCGCTTTTCCTACAGTTTCCCCTCACGAGCTCCACCAGCCGGTCCGCCCCGAAATCCTCGTCATCCTCATTGGTCGCGTCCGTCACCCCGTCGGTATACATCACGAGCAGATCGCCTGGATGAAGTTGTGTCTCCTCCGCTGAGTACTCGCTGATCTCCGAGCCGAACATGCCCAGGGCCATTCCCCCTTTCTCCAGAAATCTGATCCTTCCCTCTCTATCGGCCAATATCATGGGATTGTGTCCTGCGTTGATGGTGGTCAGCATCCTGCGCTCGAGGTCAAGGCTGGCGTAGAAGAGGGTGGAATATTGCCACGAGTCAGTGCTTTCGTAAAGCAGGTCGTTCAGCCTCGCCATTTTATCGGGCGGCGAAGGGGCATCTATGGCGTGAAGCCCCGACATGGCCACCGCCATCAACATGGCCGCCGGTATGCCCTTGCCCGAGACGTCGCCGATTATCAGGGCCACGTGTCCCTCATCCTCCCTGACGAAATCGTAATAATCCCCGCCTACCTGGCGTGCCGGAATGCTCATGGCGGCTATCTCATATCCCTCAAGGACCGGGGGCGATTCGGGGAGCAGGCCGCGTTGGATTTCAGCCGCCAGCTCGAGCTCGGCCTCTATGCGCTGCTTCTCGATGGCCTCTTTATGTAAGATGGCGTTCTCGATCGCTATGCCGATCAGCGATGTCAGCCCGGCAAGTAGATCCTCATCATCGGATGTGAAGAGGCCCTCCCTTTTGTTGATAACCTGTATGACTCCGATCCTTTTGCCCTCTCTGTTATTGACGGGCATGCAGAGCACGGACCTTGTACGGAAGTTGTTCCGCAGATCCCAGCTCCTGTCGAAACCGGGAAATTCCCAGGCATCCTCTATACACAACGTCTCGCCGGTCTGCGCGACGATCCCCGATATCCCCTTGCCGATGGGGATTCGGATGATATCGTCCAACCCCTGGGCCACCTTCGTCCAGAGCTCTCCTCTCTCCTCGTCTATGAGGTAGAGACTGCTCCTCTCCGCCGCCATCACCTGAGTTACCTCCTCCATGATGGTGTCGAGCAGTTTATCCAGGTCCAGCTGCGAGGTTAACTCCTTGGCGACGTTGAGGAGGGTTTCCAGCTTCTGAACCTTTGCTTCAAGCTCATTCATTTTAATCCGAGGCTCCTAGCTTTTTTCGGGCGTTCCAGACGGCCTGAACGTATTCGTCAGGAAGATCCTGAGATCTCCCCGAGGCCGTCCACCATCTAGGTTTTTCGGTATAGATCCACACATATCTATCGGATCGCTTCAAGGCGGCATATAGCGATCTTTCGAACTCCTCGGGCGTATAGAAGTTACGGCTGAAATCGTCCGTGTGCCATCCCACCTTACGCCAGTCACAGTCCATCCACACCCCGAATCCAAAGCTAAAGACCTTCCTGTATTTTTCGGGATTCGCCACGATCTCCAGCACGTCCCGCTCCATCATCTTATAAGTTTGCTCGAACCTATTGACATCCTTGTAGGGATAGGCGAGCTCGCACCCGTCGACGATGAGTGAACTGCCGTTTGCCGCCTCTACCATCCCGTCGAGCAGCGGGGCAAGCAGCCCATAGCTCACACTCGCAAGGTTTTTCCTCCCCCCATCGCTCTGGGCCCATGGCAGACAGTATCCGAAGG
>CAZHVH010000736.1:0-1758 GCA_964535855.1 uncultured bacterium | reverse complement strand
AAAAACCTTTTTAGTCGAACGTTTGATAACGGGACGGGGATATCTCCGTGAAGGTCCTTGTTTTCTCAACCACATCGGGGATAGGCGATATGATCATGACCGTGCCAATGCTCAAGCTGTTACGTCGAAGGATACCTCACGCTCACATCGTATTCGGCGTCCTGCCCGAAGGCGCAAGACAGCTCTTCGAAACATGTCCGTATGTGGATGAGGTTCGGAAGGTGGAAACCGACGGAGTGATTATACCCGATTTGATTATGAAGAATGCCAGGCTGCTTTGGAGGATGATGAGGGATTACAAGTTCGACATCTGCATCACCACCTCCGTCTCATACGCCTCCTTCTACATGGGGATAGACAACATCATAGCCAGATTTATGAGGGCCAAACGCAGGGTCGGATATCTTTTGCCCGCTTCGGGGGCATTGATCTGGAGGGCGCTGGGCTTTTCATTTCTGTTGCACGATAGGGCGAGGGTTGACCCGAACAAACATCATGTGATCCAGAACATCGAGCTTCTCAAACTCATAGGTGTAGAGCCGGAGGGGGAGATACCGGATCTCGAGCTTTGGCCGAATGAGGAGGATGAAAGGATGGCGGATGGGTTTCTGAAGGATCATGGGATAAAGCCCTCTGATTTGGTGATAGGGATCCATCCTGGGGGAAACGTATGGGTTATGAAGCGGTGGCCATCGAGAAAATTCGCCGGGTTGATAGGCAGGATATTAGAGCGGTATCCGGGGGCGAAGGTGCTGATCTTCGGGGGTGTGGAGGAGGAGGGTTTGAAGAGGAAAATTGCGGGGATGGTGGAGGGAGATGTCATCATTGTGAACGCGATGCCGATAAGGGCCACGGCGGCGTTGATAGGAAGATGCGACCTGTTCGTCGCCAACGACTCCGCTCCGATGCACATGGCAGCAGCGATGGGAACGCCCGTCTTAGGGATATTCGGCCCGACCAATCCTCAGGCGACGGGACCGTTTAGCCGGAAAGGAGCGGTCGTATCACTCGGACTGAAGTGTCAACCATGTTACAACAAGGTGGGGTTTTTCCCGAACATGACGTGCAATGCCGAGCCGGAATATGCCTGCTTAAGGGAGCTTCCGGTGCAGAAGGTGTTCGAAAAGGTGGTGGAGATGCTTCGGTGAAAAACCAACTTGGTCGAAGGGTTTGCGATGAATGATGAGGGGAAGAAAGAGCTCATCGTTAAAAAAGCTAGAGAACTTTTCGCCAGATACGGTATGAAGAAGACCACCATGGAGGACATCGCATCCGCATGTGGTATGGGGAAGGCCACGCTTTACTACTACTTCAAAGGTAAGGAGGATATCTTCCGGGCGGTCATCAAGGAGGAGTTTGAGATATACAGGAGAAGAATGGAAGAGAATCTCTCAAAGGCCAAATCGCCTCATGATAAGATCAGAGCTTTTGTCTGGACCAGATCTGTAGTCCTCAAGGAGCTGGCAAATTACTATGAAACACTCACGGCTGAATATCTGGATCATTACGCATTCGTGGAGCGGGAGAGGCAGAGGTTGACCAACTGGGAGATAGACACGATGCAGGCCATACTCGAGGAGGGGGTTCGGCAGGGTCTGTTCGATGTCTCCGATACGAGGCTTACAGCCGTGGTGCTGGTCTTCGCGCTGAAAGGTCTTGAGTTCCCCTGGACGGTCGAACAGAACATAATCGAGATCGAGCGTGCGATAGATCTGCTGTTGCCGGTGTTGTTCAGGGGGATTGAGAAGCGATGATCCT
>CAZHVH010000735.1:0-1764 GCA_964535855.1 uncultured bacterium | reverse complement strand
GCTTGATGATTGCCTTCATCCTGTATTTGAGCCGAGTTTTGTCAGTCAATCAGATCAGGGCGTTTTCGATCTGCCTGTTGGCGACAGCCCTTGTATGTCTGATATCCCACATGGGATACGCCCAGGAGAAATTTTACTGGACGGGCGGTGGTAACTCTTTTATCTCTGAATTTTCATCCTTCCGCACATTTTCTTGCATAACATCAGGTGCAGGAGGAAATTAAGTGGGGGATTAGGGATAGATTAAGATGAACTCTCACATGACAGAAGCACATCAGAGACTTATAAAACTTTTCATCATTATCCTTCTGATTGTCTTCATACCCATTGCGGGATTCGCCACCCATTTTACATGGGTTGGGAGTGTAGATAGTGATTGGAATAAAGATGGAAACTGGCTTCCGTCTGGCGTCCCGAATGATGCTACCGATACAGCGAAGATTAGCATCATGACCAATATTCCCACCGTTCCAGCCGGTCTAACGCTCGACACCCTGACAATCGAGTGTGATAATAACGGCGAAGCCATCGAGGTATCAACTGCCGGATCATTGACGCTCACTAAACTTCATCTTATCGTCCGATCAGCGAGCGATACCGCGACGGACAAAGCCGTTCTCAAAATGGGTGGAGCTCTGACGGTTAGCGGGGTGATTGACATCTCATCTGAGGGCCGTGGGACGGCAAAGCTGGATCTGAATGACAACGGTCTGAGCGGTAATCCAACCATTAATCTGACGACCAAAGACGATGGGGAAGCCGACGGAGTCGTGGATCTGTTCGATTTCGGCATACTGGCAGAGAACTTCGGCAAGAAGGTGGGGGAGAGCGCTCCGGCGGCGCCATCTCAGGGGAGGGATTACTCCGGAGGGCAACTGGCCCTGAAGCTGCCCGAGAGGCTCCCCCACAGGGGCGATACCGTAGAGGTGGACGTGATCGCTCGAGACGCCTGGATGAAGGCATATGGCTTCACGCTAAGCTACGACAGATCCCTGCTGAAGCTGATGGACGTCGAGGAGGGGGATTTCCTCGAAAATACCCTCTTCCTTTTCCACGACGGCAGGGTGCTCTGCGCGAGCCGATCCGGCCCATCAAGGGGAGATGGAGTGCTGCTCAGGCTCAGGTTCCGCGTGATAGGCGAGGGCAGGAGCAGAGAGGGGATAGCGCTCAGGGACATACAGGTCGTAGATGGCAAGGGACGTCTCGGGAGATTGGGGGAGATACGCGTTCCCTTCTGCACGGCGCCGCACAGGACCCGTCTGCTGGCCAGCTTCCCCAATCCGTTTAACTCTGAGGTGTGGATGCCGTTCCAATTGGCCGATGATGCTGATGTGAGGGTTGAGATATACGATATATCGGGCAGGGTGGTTCGGGTTTTGGATCTGGGGAGGCTTCCGGCGGGATATTACCTCGACCGTTCGACCGCAGCATACTGGGACGGGCGGAGCGATGTGGGCGAGAGGGTCGCAAGCGGGGTGTATCTGTATCGCTTCACAGCGGGGAGTTACTCGGCCATAAGAAAGATGGTGATTCTGAAATAAGGAACGAGGAACTAGGAAGAAATCCGTTGCACGTTCAACGTTTAACGTTGTAACGTTTTCCGTTCCTGGTTCCTCGATCCTCGTTCCTGACCTGTAACGGCGGTCGGCGGGCGCCTCAATGACGGCGAAGCCAAATGACCTAATGACTACAAATGACGGTTTCTCAGATGGCCTCATGAGAAAGAATCCCCTATGACCCCCAATGATTCATGGGGCCTCTCTG
>CAZHVH010000734.1:0-1767 GCA_964535855.1 uncultured bacterium | reverse complement strand
TGAGGGATATCTACAAGGAGCTGAGCAGCGGCCACATCCCCTGTGTCCGAAGGGTAGCTGAACTCGTAGTCGCATGAAAAGGCGGGACGAGGCATTCATCGTCCTGAATGTTTCGCCTCTACCTAATCCTAATTCATGTGAGGTGATCCATGAGGAAACTCATATTTCTTTCCCTCGTCTTTATCGTTGCCGGATGCGCCGGGTCAACGGGATCACTCGAGGGGGTCCAGCATCCGATAACCGTCGGCGTCCTCTACTTCGAAAACACGTCGAAATCCGAAAAGCTTGAACCCTTAAGCTCCGGGCTCACGGATATGTTCATCACCGAGCTGGGACGCGCCCCGGAGCTCAAGGTGGTGGAGAGGAAAAGGCTAGACAACATCCTTCAGGAGCTGAAGATAAACCAGAGTGCCATGGTGGATCAGTCCACCGCCCAGAGGATAGGCAGGCTGATGGGGGCTCAGGCGCTATACTATGGGGGATATATGGAGCTGATGGGACAGCTTCAGCTCAATGGGCATCTGTTCCGAGTTGAGACCGGGGAGCTGATAGCCTCGGCAGGGGGTAGATGTGATGCTGAAAATAGCGAGGAGATACTGAAGCTGGTTGGGAAGATCTCGCGGGAGATACGAACTCAGATCCGACGTAACTACAAGGCGCTGTTGGCGGACATCTACTACAGCCGGGGACGGGATTACGAGGAGGCGGGTGATATCCAGAACGCCCTCTCTCAATACCGGAAAGCGCTATCCCTTCAGCCCGATCATGCATTGAGCAAGGAAGCTATGAGAAGGTTATCGGAATAGGAGGAAAGACGATGGGGTTAAAAGTCGCTAGGGAGATGGAGAAGGATGGGTGGAAACAGATCCCGCAACTCCGAGGGAATGGGGATTTAATCCTATTTCGATAAGGGGATATCATCATGAGAAAGCGATTTCAACTCATAATTTTGTTGGGTTGTATAACGGGGCTTACGATGATAGGCTGTGGGGAGTGGCGCTTCTTCAGTAAGGGAAAAGGAAAACCCGCTACCACGGCGAAAGCCTTCGAGTATTACGAATCGTTTGATGATGGCCTCGCTCAAGGGTGGAATGACGTCTTCGGCGATTGGAAGGTAACGGAAGATTTAAGGTTTGCTCCATCAATCCCTCCCGCTGCTAAACCGACCTCTACGCTTGTAACCTTTGGGGAAACATGGTGGAAGGATTACGTTTTCGAAGCCGATTTGAAATGGGTGAAAGGCGGCGCCGTTGCGATGTGGGTGCGTCTTCAAGAAGGATCAACGGGCGAACGCAAGAAAGGTGTCGGCCTGGTTTTGCTTAACCGTCCCGGCATCCACAGCTTGGTCTATTGGGAGATCTCAGGACCTGGAAGGAAGGATGAGGTTAATTTCATGGAGTTTGAATGGCAGGAACAACTGCGGGTAAAGATCGTGGTAGATGGGAAATTCTATAGAGCGTATATAAACGATAAACTCGTTAATGAACTGGAGGATTCGACTTACAAATCAGGGTTTGTTGGGCTAGACGTTAACGTCGGGTGGAACCTGCCTGCATCATGGGATAACGTTCGTATTAGGTCGATAACTCCGACCCCGTAGGATTCCGATAGATGTTCCCTGGGTCGATCACCGGAGCAGCTTCGCCCCGTTTTCGCACAGGATCTTGGCGATCTCTTCCTCCGAGAAACCGAGGGAGGTTATCCAGGATAGTTCCTCCTTTTGATCGGCCCAGGGGGCATCGGTGGCGAAGAGTATCCTATCTATGC
>CAZHVH010000733.1:0-1768 GCA_964535855.1 uncultured bacterium | reverse complement strand
TTTCAACTATCATAACCTTCATCGGTTTGGGATTATTTCTCTTTAACTCGAACGCCTCGACGAACCTCTCCAGCGGGAAACGGTGGGAGATGAGGGGCTCAATCTTGATCCTTCCCGATCTGAGAAGATCCACCGATTGAGCTGCCGTGTAAAGCAGGGAGAAGCTCCCGTAGATCTTGAGCTCCCTCTTATAGATCTCATACGGCGAGATGGTGATTCTCGAGTCAGGTGGGCAGACGCCGAAGATCAATATCTTGCCCCTATCGGCTACGTAATCGAAGGCCGATTGAACGACCCTCGGATTTCCCGTGGCGTCTATCACCAGATCAAATCCCTCCGGCCGGATCTCTCTGAGCTTCTCGTTGAGGGAGGTATCGGCTAAGATGACGTGCGTTGCCCCCAAATCGGAGGCTATTTTAAGCTTATGTTTCATCACATCCACCACCGTAACGGTGCTCAGGCCGCTATGCATGTAGAGCTGCATGTTCAAAAGCCCGATGGGTCCGGCTCCGAAGATCAACCCGTGTCCGCCCGGCCTGATCGGCGCCACCTGGTTCAACCCATGGACCACGCATCCCAACGGCTCCATCATCGCCCCCTCCTCCCAGGAGAGGTCATCTATCCGATATAGGTTGCTTTCCTTAACGGCCACATATTCGGCAAATCCGCCATTAAGTTGAAGCCCATAGGCTTTGAAGTTATGGCAGAAGTTTTCGGCATGTGATCTGCATGCGGGGCAGCTATGGCAGTAGATGCAGGGGTCCACGGCCACCCTATCGCCCACCTTGAAAGCCGTCACCTTATCGCCGACCTCGACCACTTCGCCTGAAAACTCATGGCCCGGAATGACGGGATAGGTGGCTATAAACTCACCGAGCCAGATATGTATATCAGTTGCACAGATTCCGGACGCCTTGACCTTGATCACCGCTTCATCCGGGGCGGGGACGGGATCGGGCACATCTTTAAGCTCGATCTCGCCTGGCCTGGGGAAGATTATCGCCCTCATCCTTCACCTCCCGATGAAAAGCCTTTCGGCGTTCACGCCCGGCAGGTTGCTCTTTACGATCTTATCGGCTGCCCTTTCGATATCGTAGCTCACCCTCTTTATCGTGATCGTTTCCTCATCGTCATCATAAACCGCGAAGCTGGCCTTGGGATTGAAGTCCCTCGGCTGGCCCACCGATCCGGGATTGATCAGATACCTGCCTTCGGGATGGAGTTTGAATATGCTCTCATCGCCTGAGGGCAGGTTGACGTGAAAGTGGTCGCCGAGAAGCTCGTATACGACAGGCACATGCGTATGGCCGAAGAAGGTGATCCTATGCTCGTCATAGCTCAAAATGCTCAAAGCTCTGAAGTTATTGAGTATGTAAAGGTCCTCGTCCGTCGGCGATCCATGACAGATCTGTATGAAGGGATTGACGCCCACTGGGCCTTGAGGCAGCCTTCTCAGGTAGTTCCTGTTCGTCGGTGAGAGGTGTTCCCTCGTCCACAGCGCCGCCTTACGGGCGTGCTCGGTGAAACTCCACCCCTCCTCCACCCCGGATGCGACCTTATCGTGGTTCCCCCTGACGGCGAAGAATTTAGAGAATTGAGAGATCAACCTCCGCAACCTCATCACGACCTCATCCGGATCGGCACCGTATCCGACGGCATCGCCTAGAAAAAGGCAGATATCAGGCGAAAACCCCATAGCCTCTTTCAAGACGGCTTCGAAGGCCTCCATATTGGCATGGATGTCGCCCATTATCAGGTATCTCATCCT
>CAZHVH010000732.1:0-1779 GCA_964535855.1 uncultured bacterium | reverse complement strand
AACGTTCAACGTGTTTTCCTATCCCGCTTCATAGGGGAGATATGACCTAAGGTTTTTCCCTTCCGGTGGTTGGTGATCGAGGGAATGAATGATATAATACTAAGGTGTCCAAGACCTAAGTATTAAGGGAGGGCTAGGATGAATGGGAAAGCTCCGATTATATCCGTCCTGATCCTGATCTGCCTCTCGGCGATCATATCATCATCGGAGGCAGTGCTGACGGATGAGCTTGTTCTCTGCTTCTCATTTGATGAAGGGAGGGGGAACACGGTTAAAGATCTCTCTCCGGAGAAAAATGACGGAACGATACAGGGCAATCCGAAATGGGTTGATGGCAAATTCGGAAAAGCCCTGTATTTCGACGGTTCCACGTGGGTGGAAAGGTGAGAGCTTCAGGAACGGCGTCCTCGGCCTACCTCGGGACCACCGGGAACACTATGATCGGCAGATGGGAGATCGGTGGCGGTCAATATTATCACGGCACTATCGATGAGGTGAGGGTGTGGCATAGACCGTTAAGCGAGGATGAGATGACTTTTCCGCTCCCTCCCCTTACCCCTCTCCAACACGGAGGGGAGGGTTTTACTTTATCCCTTGTCGAAACGCTTTCTCCGATCGAGAAGGATTCCCCCTTCCCCCGCGGGGAATGGGGTTAGCTCAATAGGAGGTCGAGATGGTCAACGTGATGAGCTTTAACCTGAGGTATGGGACGGCTAAGGATGGCGAGAACTCCTGGGAGAACCGGAAAGGGGTGCAGGCGGAGATGTTGAGGAGATACTACCCTGACCTGATCGGGACTCAGGAGGGGCTTAAGTTCCAACTGGATTTCATCGTCGGAGAGTTCCCGGAATATGAGTTTTTCGGCGTCAGCAGGCTGGGCTCGGACGAGGACGAGTTCGCAGCCATCATCTACGATTCCCGAAGGTTAAAGCTGATCGATGGCGGTAACTTCTGGCTGTCCGAGACCCCTCATCTGCCGGGCAGCAGGTCCTGGGACAGCAGCCTGCCGAGGATGGTCACCTGGGCGCTCCTCGAGACGATCGATGGGGGGAGGTTCTACCATTTCAACACTCATCTCGACCATCGGAGCGAGGAGGCCCGCAGGAGAGGGGCGATGTTGATATGGAGGGAGATCAGATCTAAAGGTGATTTGCCGGTCATATTGACGGGCGATTTCAACACCACACCCGATAGCTGGACCTGGAGGTTCCTCACGGGGAGGCTCGAAGGCGATGAGAGGGGGGATCTGCATGACGCCTGGCTTGTGGCGAAGGAGAACGTCTCGGACGTGAGGATCACCTATCACGGTTTTAAGGGGAGGGATGCCGAGGCTGAGCTGGAGGGGGAAACCGGTCGACGTGTGATAGACTGGATACTGGTAAGGGGGTTTGAGGTCGATCGTTTCGAGATAGTCACCTTCAGCGTTGATGGGAGATACCCGTCGGATCATTACCCTGTATACGCTGAGCTTCATCTCCCTTTATTTGATTAAAATCATCCGTCGGGTGGCGGTGAAGTCGCCCACATGTATGGTGTAGAAATAGATGCCGCTGGCGGTCGGCTCGTTCGCCTGCGTTCTCCTGTCCTATCCCCAGCCCGCTGGCCTAGCTTGTTTCAATATCGGCTTGGTGTTATAATTTCCTTCGTGAGTAAGGGCAGAAGATTTTTGCCCGAAGGCAGGTGTGATCGGATGAAATTCACGGCCCTCGGCGGCGGGATGGAGGTCGGCGCAAGCTGTTACCTCCTGCAGATAGCGGGCAAAAATATATTGCTTGACGC
>CAZHVH010000731.1:0-1782 GCA_964535855.1 uncultured bacterium | reverse complement strand
TCGGGGTTATCACCTCGTCTCCAGGGCCCACCTTCACGGCGTAGAAGGCGCTTGCCAGAGCCGTCGAGCCGTGATCCACCGTAAGGCAGAAGTTGCATCCTATGTATTCCCTGAACTCATCCTCGAACTCCTTCGGAAGCCCCGTTCCGGAGCCGGAAAGAAATCCCTGCTCTATGAGCTTGCAGACTTCCTCTTTCTCCTCATCGATCGGTCGTTTCCACCTTTCAGGGTTTTCGACCGTAACAGCCGGTTTGCCCCCTAGGATCGCTAGTTCGCTCATTTTCCTCCTCCCGTTTTAATCCATAAGTTATCAATTCTTCAGGCATATCGGTTTGAATCCAATCTACCTTCGCCCTCAGCATCTTATCCCATATATCGGGGCGATCCCATTCGCCCAGGGTCTTCGCCTGAACGTAGATTTCTCTTCCATGAAACGCCCTGCAGATTTCAGGGGTAATCACATCGGCGTTGATCTCCACGGCGTTGGGTTGAACATCGTCCAACCAGGCGTCAAGGCCATATTTAGGCCACCATTTCGGCATGATGGCGATCTCCCCGTTCGAGAGGGCTCGGATCTGTCTCAGGAGCTCGAGCTTACCGAAGACGACCACCTGATCCTGCATCCCAGCTCGAAGGATCTGTCCGACCAGCAACCGGGGATTCACCCGTTTGCAATCGAGGTAGAGGTTGATCCGCCTGTAGGCCAGATCGAGACATTCCTCCAAACTCAGGACCCGCTCACCCGCGTATCGGGGTGAAAACCAGCTTCCAGCATCCAGCCGTTTGATCTGGGCTATGGTGTGCTCTTCGACCGATCCCTTCCCGTCGGTTGTCTTATCCAGCAGTGAGCTGTGCATGAGCACGTGATATCCATCGCCGGTGAGTCGAACGTCCACTTCAACCCATTCGATCCCGGCTTCGATGGCCAGTTCCAACGCCGGTTTCGTGTTTTCAGGTGCCCGACGCATCATACCCCGATGGGCTATCACCTGGAAACGGCGAGGTCGCTTAAGAGGTTGATAGAAGGGAAACCATCCCATGATTTATCTAAGCGCTTTTATCCCACCCCAGGTGGCTATCATCTTGCCCTGAGATTTAACCGGTGTTTTCCTACCAGTTGGCTCTAAGACGATGACATACATCCCCGCGCCGGTGTTGGCGGCATACGTCTTGATCTCCCCCGGTGGGAAAGGCTTTTTCGATTTATATACGGCGAGCGGCTCATCGGTTGAATTAACCGTATCGCCCGTTTTCGCATAGTTCTTCTGAAGCCAATCCTGATTGGCCGGGTCCCTGGCTATCCAAAGGATGTAAACGTAGGCTTCCCTGTCTATTTTGAAGCTTACCTCCAGATTCGGATTCCTTTTATCGTTATTTGCCGTGCGTATCCAGGTTAGCCCCAAGAGGTAATCCGGTATATCCGTGAAGGTGTACTTCCTATCGGTGTATTCCTTATCGCCGATCTGTAAACTCTCATCGACCTCATAGGTTAAGCCGCTGTTCGCCTTCAGATCGGTTACTTTAATCTCCGAGCGGGAAGCGCCAGCGGCGTAGACAAAATAGCATGTTGTCACCAGAAAAAACCCGATTAAAAGGCTGGTAATCTTCAACCCAAGCCACCTCCTTGGTTCTCCTGAGATATTAACCCAGTGTTCAGCTTGAAAGGTTGTTTTACCTTCTCCAAGAATTATATCATATTATCTTCCTTTGTCAAACCTGTCGTCGCCAGGGTATATAAGAAATCTGTCGGAGGATCAAACTGTGGGGGCCAGGCATTCAAGG
>CAZHVH010000730.1:0-1782 GCA_964535855.1 uncultured bacterium | reverse complement strand
TTCTCGAAGCGCACGGCGATCTGATCCCGATTTAGCCTCCAAATCGCGCCGCCGGGGAGGGCAAGGCACGTTTTATCTCCCCGATTCGGTATCCGAAACCGGGCCCTTGGACCGTGGATATATCGACCATGCCGTCCCTTCGGCTGTACGCGCCCGGATGGACCTCTGCCTCTGGCAGGGAGGCTTCAGGATAGAACTGCATGCTGTTCGTCTCCACCCCCATGATCGTTCCAGCATGTGCCGCCAGCAGGAGATGGGGTATCTGGGCCAGCATCGGGTTGGTCAGATCCTGCACCATCAGGGTCATGCCGTGTGCCTTGGCCCAGCACAGGCTCAGCAGCGCGCCGGTCTGCGTCTTGCAGGTTTTGAGGGCCACGCCCGTCCATCCCAACTTACGTCCGAGCCTGATCAAATGCCAATCATGGGCGCTTTCGTCCATGAAAAGCGGTTTCCTTGCCGAGACGCTGCGAACGTCGATCTGGTTCCTCTCCAGATCATACGGGAACGGCTGCTCCACGTAGAGGATCATCCCGTAGATGCGTGGATGTTCGAGCATAAGCCTGTCCAGGATCTCGTTGACGTACGACGGATCGGTGACGGTGCAGTTAAAATCCGCCGTCAGCCAATATACGTCGTGCCGGAGTGCGATCTGTCCCACCTTAACGAGCCTTTCGTAATCCCATCTCTCGTCGTTGCCTCTCAGCTTCACCTTCAAGCATTTCAAGCCGTCTCGCCTTATCCAGTCAGCCAGAAGCACGGGATATCCGTCATCGGGCTCGGTGCCGTCCAGCTCGGTCTCATCCAGAGGGTCTTTGCCGCCGACCAGATGCCAGGCCATCATGCGATTCGGTCGGGGGAAGACGAGGAAATCCTCAACGTATTTCCCCCTGAACGAGACATCCGCCCCCTCGGCCGGTTCGATGAAATGCGATAGATCGGCGCTCATGAACTCCGGGTTGTACGTTTCGTATATGGGAAATCGATGCAGGTTTCCGTAGGCGTCGTGTAGGGCTATATCGAAGAGGGAACAGCAGACCAGGGCAGCAAGCCAGGGCATCGGTTCGGAGCCTTCCCTCCGCCTGTTGAACTCATCGAGGAGTTGGGGCAATCTATCCCTCTGGAAGGCATGGCCTATCTCGATCGGATGGCCCCATTCGTCGAACAGGGACCACTCCTTCCCCAGTATCAGGCAGAAATCCTTCAGCGCCTCGTGCCGTTCCTCATAGCTCAGAGAGCTGGGCCACACCCATTGGACGCTCAGCGGCGTCTCGCCCCATCCCTCAGCCCTTCGTCCTTCCCTATCCTCAACGATCATGTGCGCTCGGGCGCATGTGACGTGTGTCAGGGTTTCGGGACCGAATTTCAGCGGGACGCGCGTCTGCACGGGGAGGAAATAGAGGGTTACACGCTTAGGTCGAACGTCAGTTTTCTTCGCCATGGTAAACCCCCGAAAATCAGCTTATGTCCTATCGATGAATATTATCTCATACCACAGCGGACCTTTTCAATCGTGCCGATTTAAGGTAAACTGAACTCGGCCTTCATCGTTTTTCAGCCGTGAGGTTGGGGAAGGTAGGTATGAGGGATATTCTGGATAGATTTAAAAGGCTAAGAGCATATGCGGAGCTCACGGATAGGTTGAGATCGGGCGAGAGGTCGATACTCGTACATTCTCTGTACGGCTCTGCCCGATCGCTGCTTGTGGCCTCGCTGCATGAGGAGATGACCCTCCCCATACTGACGATCACCTCATCACAGGAGGAGGCGGAGAAGCTGTTCGCC
>CAZHVH010000729.1:0-1782 GCA_964535855.1 uncultured bacterium | reverse complement strand
TGGCGAACGGTGGAGGGCGGGCGTTAACCGATAAACGGAGGGAAGGGTATGACCCCGAAACAGCGAGTTATAGCCGCCTTAGAGTTAAGGCAGCCTGATGATATAGTTCCCACGTTTGAGCTTGAGTTCCAACTCACTCAGGAACTTCTAGGCAAGGATTTCATCGACACGAGAAACCTGACGGGCGCTGAGCTGGACAGGGCGATAGGGTATAACGCCGATCTGCTGGTCGAGATCGCCGAACGACTGGATTACTCTATCATCCGTTCGGGCGACATCAGGGTGATAAAAAGGCTGGCCGATATGGGTGTGGGTGAGGAGTACCTGCTCTGCGGCGAGGCGGACGGTACGATGGCCATACCGAACGGTCAGAACATGGTGCAGGTCTCGGTGAGACTCTTCGAGGAGCCCGATCAGGTGAAAAGGGAGCTGGACGCGTCCGCCGATAGGGCGATCGAATGGGGCAAAAAACTGATAGATGCCGGCGCGGAATGTCTGACGATGTGCGCCGATTATTGTTTCAATACCGGCCCGTTTCTCTCTCCTAAGATGTTCGCCGAGTTCGTCACGCCGTATCTACATAGGATAATCGAGAACCACAAACGAAACGGCGCTTATGTGATAAAGCATACGGACGGCAACATAATGCCGATTCTAGATCAGCTCGTCTCATGTGGCCCTCATGCCCTCCATTCCCTCGATCCCCAGGCCGGCGTGGATATCGCCGAGGTTAAGAGGCTGGTCGGCGATAAGGTGTGTCTGGCGGGGAACGTCAACTGCGGGCTGCTCCAGACCGGAACGGATGAGGAGGTGAAGGAGAACATCCTCTATTCGCTTAAACATGGAATGCCCGGCGGCGGTTATATCTTCTGCACCAGCAATGTGGCCTTCAAGGGGATGCCGCTTGAAAGGTATATGATGATGATGGAGTTGAGGGAGAAATATGGAAGATATGACCGGAAAGGCTAGGGGGAAAGGCGGAATGGCAGGGCCATTCCGCCTCCAAGTTGATTTTCCCTCGTTTAGTAGGCGGCCACTCCTAAGGAGTAAGCGGCATGGCGGAAGCAAACAACACACCGCCTTGAAGGCAGCTCGATTTTCACCTCGTACTTACTGAACCAGTCTATCACCCCACCGAAAACCTCACCGCCCCTGAGGACAAGAACGATGGGGCGACGTTCCCTATAACATTGTATCAGAACCCTATCGTCTATCTGGTACCTCTTGGAGGGGTCCATCTCCGGACCGAGACCGAGCGCCTTGACCTCCTCGTCGATCTGGATGTAAGGCAGTATCCTTGGCTCATGGGATTGCTTGTAGCAGTACTTGATATCCAACTTATTGATTCGGATCTTCTTGCCGTTGGCCAGCAGATCCAGGTTATACGGCATACGTCTGAGGATCAGACCCCTCAACACGCCGTCATATGTGACAAAGACCATCGGCGTCTTGCGACGTATCTGCTTATCGATGTAGAATCTGCCGTATCCCTCAGCTTTGAGACGTAGAAACTCCTCCTGAGGGATTATCCTAAGCGGTTTGTTAAACTCGTTGAAACGTCGCTGGGGCCTGGGGCGCTGTGGCCCTCCTCGACGATAGGGATGGTAAGGTTGCTGGTAGGGTTGGCGATAGGTCTGGTACCCCTGAGTGGGATATTCCTGGTAGTAATAATCCCGCTGCCTTGATCTCTGTCGTCTTTCCTCCTCATTAGGCCGCCAGATCAAGGTTCTGGTTAGATCTCTCGCCATCGCACTCCTCTCCTTCACTAAAGGGGGGTATCCG
>CAZHVH010000728.1:0-1787 GCA_964535855.1 uncultured bacterium | reverse complement strand
GGAACGGGCCTGAGGTTAAGTTTATAGTATCGGCTGTAGGTTTTGTCGTCATCGAAGTAATGGAGCAGCATATACGAGTTTTCGAGATGACACGGGCCGTCCTGTGAGGGGAAATATCTGAACGACCATATCGGCAGAAGATGCAGGAACGTCAGGCCGACTATGACCCAGCTCAGCCTATTCGCCCTTGCTATGCCAGAGGATAAGCGGAGCATGTCAGGCTTCGATCACCTCGATCCCCATCATCCTGCCCAGCTCCCTCAGCTCTTCCGTGTAATCCCCATAGACGAGGGCGAGATGGTGGCCGAAATCGACCTCCTTGTGTAACAATTCGACGGCGTCGCTGACCTTAACGTGAGCGCTCAGCGAGCATCCTACCCTATCGAAGCCGCCCGATCCCGCTATCTCTCCTCTTGCGACAAGCAGTTTCGTCGCCGCTGGATTGAACCTCGCCATCGTGACGGGCTCGCCGATATCCCTCGAGAAATCATATCGTATCGTGGCGCCCCATCCGCCGACGGTGAAGTTCCTTATCTCATACGGCAGATCCGGGCCGTTTAAGCCCTTCATCTTCAGCCCCGGAACATCGTGATGCACGGCGATCACGTTCTCCGTCCTGTTCACGATATAGGAGTTGCCCATATATGCCGATTTCCCCGACGTATACATCAGGAGGGCCATCGCCATCAACACGTTTATATCCCCCTCACACGCCGCCGGATATCCCTCATCCTTCAGAAGGGAATGGGTGAGACAGAAGGTTAACCTGTTGTCCTCGGCGAGCCTACGGGCACAGATCTCAAAACAGGGGATGACGAAGGCGTTACATTCAAGCTCATCCATCATCCTCCTAACGGTCACGTAGAACTTGGCCGATTGGAGGATATCCCCCCTGCTCATATGGACCTTCTCGGCCCTCTCGATCAATCCGTCGGTCAGCTCCTCCGCCTTTTTCAGATCCTCCTCCGGCATGGTCTCCATCCTCCGGAAGATCTCCCTCGCCGGTATAGAGACGTGATCGACTCCGAGGCGGTCTCTGAGGTCATCGAGATCCCAGATGGTGCTCACGACTCCCACCGGTATGAGGTCGCCCTCCAACGCCAGAAGAACTTTAGTGTTTCGAACGGCCTTTCTCACCTTCAGGAGCGAGATGAGGTGGTTCAGCTCGGCAAAATCCAGCGGAGCATATCCCTCGAGCCCTCTCGATCTGAGATAAGACGCCACATCGACCGTCACGACCGCCCCCATCATCGCGATCGGTTTCCCGTATCGATGGCCTATGGTTATGGCCGGATACTGCGAAAGCCCTCCGGAGACGAAGAAGAGATCGACATCCTCCAGATCGCCCTCCAGTTTCTTGAGCTCCCGTTCAGGTATGAGCCAGTTGTCGCCCCACTCTATCCTGACGGGCTCAAGCATCCGAGCGTCGGGGGAGAGGTTCGCCTTGAGGTCCTCGACGAACCTTTTGAAGTTTTCCTCACCCCTAGCCCTTTCGGTTTCGGGATCAAGGCTTTTCCTATCGCCCACCCTACACGGCCCCTCATAGGAGCCGGAGTGGATAAGCTGGACGAAAACGGGCTTAACGCCCACCTTGAGATCAATAGGTCTCTCCATGATCGGTTACCTCCTGAGTTTCACCCTCGCTCCCGATAGGTGAACGAGGGGTTACGGATGAGGACGGATATAATTATCGCTGAAAAGACTCCTCGGGTCAAGCGGATAAAATCAGGTCGCTCATATTATCGCTGAGTGTAGTGGGATGCGAAAACAGGTTAAGGTTTAGGTTG
>CAZHVH010000727.1:0-1791 GCA_964535855.1 uncultured bacterium | reverse complement strand
TCCCTGGCGGAGTTCCAGGACGTTCAGATAAAGGCCATATGCGATATAAACGAGGAAAGGCTACACTCGACAGCCGATAAGTATGAGGTCGAGAGGAGATATACGGATTACAGGAAGATGCTGGAGGTGGAGGAGCTGGACGCCGTCTACGTGATCATGCCCCCACATCAGCTTTTCGAGATCGTGGTGAGGGCTTTGGAGACGGGGCATAACGTCTTCATAGAGAAACCGCCCGGGGTGACCACGTTTCAGACCAGAAGGTTTGCCAGCCTCGCCGAAAAACACGGCTGTAAGACGATGTGCGCCTTCAACAGGAGGTTCATCCCTCTCAATCGAAAGGTGAGGGAGATAGTGGAGGGAAGGGGCCCGATAATACAGTGCACCTCCACCTTCTACAAGAACTCCAGGGCGATCTACTACGGCGGGGTGATAGATGTCCTAACCTGCGACGCCATACATGCCGTGGATATGCTGAGATGGATGGGCGGGGAGGTGAAGGAGGTTCACTCTATCGTCAGCCGATTTAACGATGAGGTGCCCAACAGCTTCAACGCCGTGGTACGGTTCGAAGGGGGAGGAGTGGGATTTCTGTGCACGAACTGGGCCGTTGGCAAGCGGGTTCACACCTTCGAGATGCACTCCTATGGGATCTCCGCCTTCGTGGACCCGGACGACAGGGCGCTGATCTATGCCGACAACAAGGAGGAACCGACGGTCATCCTGGCGACCGAGGCGGCCGGCAGCTCCGATCGTCACAAATACTACGGCTTTTATCACGAAAACAGGCATTTCATCGATTGCATCAAGGAGGACAGGGAACCTGAGACCTGTTTCTCTGATGCGGTCAAAACGATGGAGCTCGTGGACAAAATCAGAGGAGGTTTCTGAGGTGGAACACAGGGCAGCGATAATCGGCTGTGGGGGTATCTCCTCCGCCCACGCAAACAGCTTCAGGGCGCTGGGGATACCGATAGTCGCCTGTGCCGATATAAATCGGGAAACGGCTGAGAGCCTCGCCTCAAAATACGACATCCCCTCCGTCTACACCGACCACAGGGAGCTCCTGAAGAACGAAGAGGTCGATCTGATAAGCATCTGCACCTGGGCACAGTCACATGCCGATATCACCATAGATTGCGCCGAGGCGGGCGTGAAGGGGATAATGTGCGAGAAACCGATGTGCAGGAGCCTGGGGGAGGCCGACGCGATGATATACGCATGCCGGCGAAACGACGTCAAGCTGGCCGTCGGCCACGTCCGCAGGTTCGATCCCAGCTATGTGGAAGCCAGAGATCTGGTGAGACAGGGCGTGATAGGCGATCCGCTCTACGCGGCCTTCCATACATCCGGGGGGCTGCTGAACAACGGAACACACCTGATCGACGCGACGAGATTTCTCCTGGGCGATCCGAAGACGATCTGGGTTATAGGCGGGGTGGAGAGGAAAACCGATCGATACGAACGGGGCGCCAGGGCGGAGGACCTCTGCGCGGCCGTGATCTGCTTCGAGGGAGGCGTGAGGGGGATCGTCGAGGTGGACACCCCCAACAGACCCGGGATATCGGAGATCATCCTCTGCGGCACCGAAGGTACACTTCAGGTCGCATGGGGCAAAGGATTGAAGCTGATGAGAGCGGGAGAAGCGGGATGGGATGAGCGGAAGCCGACCGGCGAAAACCCCTTCGTGGCACAGATACGCCATCTGGTGAAATGGGTGGACGGGGAGATCGAGGAACACAGAAGCTCCGGCGAACAGGCGAGGTTTACGGTGGAGATAATGATGGGGATATA
>CAZHVH010000726.1:0-1792 GCA_964535855.1 uncultured bacterium | reverse complement strand
CAGATCACAGGATCGGGGAGATCAGCCTTTCCGGCGAATATCATAGCGGACGCTCGACATCCGCCGAAGCATCCCTCCTCATACGTCCGGCATTGAGTACACTGCGACGGCACATTGAAGATCCCCTTACCCCGTCTGAAGATCGTCTCTACCGGCTCGTACCTTATGTTGCCCAGGTAAAACTCGGGGTTATATCTGAAATGCCCACACGGCACCACCGTTCCATCACATAAAATGGAGAAATGTTCCTCTCCTGCCGTGCAGGGGTCGCCGTTTAAAGCCTCGCCGACGTAGAAGATAAAGTCCGATGAGTTTTCCTCCACCACCCCATTGACGAATTCAAGTGCCTCGACCCACTCGTCGATGGACATGTTCAAGATCCCCTCGTTGATCTTGCCTCTTCCCACAGGCATAAACCTATCCACGTAGATGGCGCTAACCCCGAGCTCTCGGGCGAAATCCACATATCTTCCGAAATCCCCCCAGTTCACCTTTGTAACGACGAAGAGCAGCGTCACGTTGAAGCCGACCCTCATAAGGTTTACAACGCCTTTCACAGCCCTTATGAAATTCCCTTCACCTCTGATCGCATCGTTAATCTGTGGACATGATCCGTCGAGCGATACCCCTATGAGCGTATGCGGGTTGGTATCCTTGAGTTTCAAAGCGATCTCCCTCGTGATGAGGGTTCCGTTGGTATTGAGTATAACCCTTAGACCTATCCGCCCCGCGAAATCTATCAGATCGAACAGGTGGGGATAGGTAAACGGTTCACCGCCGACTATATCGAAATATCTAAGCCCGATCCCTTTAAGCTGGAGCATCAAATCCTTAATCACCTCGGGCCGAAGTTCCCTTCTCGGCCCATCACCTGATCTGGCGTAACAATGCTTGCATCTCAAATTACAGCCGCTGGTTATCTCGCACTCCACTATGTACGGCCTCATCATGGTCGTCAGCACATGCTCCCGATGAATTTCACGCCCTTTAAATTATACCATATCGTGCTCCTTAAAGCTTCAGGGGAAGATAGCACAGCTTCAACACCATATGACACATCGGGTAGCTTCTCTCATATCCCAGAAGTTTGCTCAGCCTCTGCGCTTCATTCCAATAGTAAGAGTAGTCTATCGAATCAGCTCTGTCGATCCTATCCTTTGAGAAGATCTTTTCGCAGAACACCACCTCATCGCCGGTGCTCATCGGATATCCCCATGCGCGACAGATTATCGGCCTGTGTTCGTAACAGGCACACACGCCCCCGATCAAAAAAGGGCAGATCCCCTCGGAGCACCCTCTAAGCAGGCCAATGGCCTCCTTTCTGGTCAGTTCCTCCGCGGGATGGCCCATCTCCAAAAGCCTCCTCGATGCCCTCCTCGCCTGCTCGAATATGGCGTTTTGTATCTCTCTAGGAAGTTTCTCCACCCCTTCCCTCAGGTAGAGGGCCTCGACGGCGGAGATGAAAAGAGTGGAGGTGTTGAGGCAGCAGAGACAACACTCAACGCCACAGGGGAAGTCGGGGTTGTATTTGGCACGTAACTCCGCGCATCTGGCGTCCAGATCGGATATAAGCCTTCTGTATTGATCCATAATTTGCTTAACTTCCATAATTTTCTCACCGATAAGTATGATACCCCGGATCACCTCGATAGGCAAGCCTCGAAGGGAACCATTTATCTGGATAAGCTAGGGAAAATATTATAAACTTTATAGCGGCTTCAACAATCTTGATTTCACATCGTCGGAGGATCAGATGAGCCTGATAAGATATACCAGGAATCACGAATGGATA
>CAZHVH010000725.1:0-1795 GCA_964535855.1 uncultured bacterium | reverse complement strand
TATAACCTGACCATACCCGTCAGGGCCGATGGGAAGATCTCCTATTTTTATGGCGATCTCCAGGCCGCTGGTCTAACGGTGGAGGAGCTTTCGGAGAGGATAAGGGAGAGACTGAGGTTCTTCAAAAACCCGGAGGTTCTGATCAGCGTTCAACCTATGGGAAACGAGATCTTCGTCTTCGGGGCCGTGCGAGTGCCGAACAGATATATCCTCCGATCGGAGAGGATCTCCGCCCTCAAAGCAATCGCCATGGCTGGGGGGTATGATGATGAGAAAGCTGAGCTCGAGTCGGCGCTGATCGTAAGATCGAACGGCGATATTGAGAGGATCGACCTCAAAAGGATGCTCGCCGGGAAGGGTATGATGGCCTATCTCTCCCCCGGCGACAGCCTGTATGTGCCCGAGATGAAACAGGTTAAGGTGAGCGGATACGTTATACAGCCCGGCTCGTATAGGGTCAAAGGCCCCATCCCACTGGCATCGGCTCTCGCCATGGCCGGCGGACCGGTTCAGGGTGAGGCTAACCTCAGGAAGGTGATCATCTTCAAATCGGATGGAAGCGAGAGAGAGGTGAGGATAACGGACGAGTTCTGGACGAGGGCAAGTCCTAAGCTTTACCCGGGCGATACGCTCTATGTGCCGAGCGCTTACAGATACGATGAGGTGAATATCCTGGGATACGTTCGAAATCCCGGCTCATATAGGGTGAAAAGGGAGGTTACGATCTTTGAAGCGCTCGCCCTTGCGGGCGGTGCTCTGGACAAGGCCGACCTGGGCAGCACACGGATAATCCATCCTGACGGGAGGATAACCGAGGTGAACATCAAAAAACTCTACGAAAACCCCGACACATCGATCAAGTTGTATCCGGGCGATACGCTCTATATCCCAAGGGGATTCGAGATCAACTGGGCTATGGTCTTGACCGTTCTTTCGATTATATCTATGACTATCACTCTTCTGAAAAGGTAAACTCATCACATCGAGAGGGCGTTACACGATTTTGGTTGTGGCCCTCGAAGAGGCCCACCGGATGAAAAGGGGTAAAAGGGAAAAACTTCTTCATATCGAGGAATTTCCGGACGATGAGGAGCTCGTTGAGAGAATCAAGCAGGGCGATGAGAAGGCTTTCGAGATCCTGATGACGAAGCACAAGCGAAGGGTGTTCATGATAGCGTTTCACAGCACGAAGAACTATGAGGACGCAGAGGACATAACTCAGGAGGTTTTCTTCCGGGCCTATAGATCGATACCCAGCTGGGAGCCCAGAGCTAATTTCTCAACTTGGCTTTACAAAGTCACGACCAATCTGTGTATAGACTATCACAGGGCCAGGGTACGACGGAGGATGGAGTCGGTGGACGATGAGGAGTCGAAATTACCTGATTTGAGAGCCGAGGATCTGGCTAGCGATCCGGAGAAGGTGACCGAGGAGAATGAGATCAGAAGGATCATAAACAAAGCGATTGAGGAGAACCTATCGGGCAGGCAAAGAGATGCTTTTATCCTATATCATTACGGTGGGCTTCAGGTTAAGGAGGTGGCTGAGGTGCTTGGTGTCGCCGAGGGCACGGTTAAGATGCACCTCTTCAGGGCCATGACGAAGCTGAGAAAAGCCCTTAAACCTCTGAGGGATAAGGGCGAGATTTGAAGGCGGGGGCCAAAATGGGTGATTGTCGAAAGATTGAGCCGCTCCTTGTGCTTTACATTTACGGCGATCTCTCCCAGGAGGAGAGAAGGGCGGTCGAGGAGCACGTGAGGATATGCCCCAAATGCGCAGGGGAGCTTGAGGAGA
>CAZHVH010000724.1:0-1799 GCA_964535855.1 uncultured bacterium | reverse complement strand
CTCAGCGAAGGAGGGAAGATGGGTGGAGGTCGAGGAGGTCTGAAGTTATGGTCAAACTTGGGATTTATGTGTCGTTGACGTTGTTTTCCTTTGCGTTAATCAATTCCACCTCAAAAGGTGAGGAGGTTCAGGAGGGTGATATGCAGATAAAAGCTGCCGCCTCAGCGGCTGAGATCGTGGGCGACGATTCGATGGTCATCGCCGGGAGTATCCACCCTCATTTCGCTCACGGTCAGGAGGGGAAACTCAGAGCATCGGCCCTCGTCGTGGAAGGTGAAGGGGAGAAGCTGTGCCTGGTCTCATGCGACGTGCTGATGTTCAACAAGGATATAATCGACGATGTGGCGAGGAGGATCGAGTCGGAGTGCGGCATACCGTTTGAGAACATCCTCATCTCAGCCACCCACACCCACCACGCCCCCTCGACCGTCAGGATACACGGATACGATAAAGATGAGGTGTTCTGCGGAAGGCTGAAGGAAGCTATTTTCAAAGCCGTCTGTGAGGCTAACGAGAAACTCAAATCAGATCAAAACGTCGAGATGTATTTCCGACTCGGTCAGGAGTCCACAGTCGGTCAGAACAGCCGACTGCTCCTGAGCGACAACACCATCTACTGGGTCGGACCGAGGGACGATGCCCTGAGACCGACCGGACCCTTCGACCCTGAGCTTCCCGTCATCGCCTTCAGGAAACCGGATGGGAGCTTGGAGGCGATTCTGTTTAACCATTCCACCCACAACATCGGCATCCGTCACGGCGGGGTTCGATCGCCGGGGTTTTACGGCTTGGCGGCGCAGGAGCTGGAAGAGGAGCTCGGTGGGACGGTCATATTCCTCCTGGGCGCCGCCGGCTCAACCCATAACCTGATCCTCTCAACCGATGAGATGATCCTCAGGATAAAGAACGCCGTTAAGGAAGCCCTCTCAAAAGCTCAGAGGATGGACGTGAGAACGCTTAAATCGGTGAAGGAGGAGTTTGAATACCGTGTGAGGAGGTTCGACGAGGAAGCGGAGGAGAAAGCCGTCACATACTACTGCAGGAAAAGATTAGGCGGAAACCCTGAGCCGACGATAGAGGTCTTCAGAAGGATGAGGAGGGAGCTGGCGCCGCATCGGGGGGAGGTCCGCAGGACCTGGCTTCAGGTGATGCTGATCGGAGATGTGGCGCTCGTCGGAGTGCCCGGGGAGCTGTTCACGTCGCTCGGGATAGAGATAAAGCGTCGCTCACCCTTCCGCTACACCTACGTCGTCGAGCTGGCGAACGATTACATAGGCTACATCCCGGACAAAGAGGCCTTCGATCTGGGAGGATATCAGGTCTGGACGGGATTTCACAGCTTCGTCGAAAGGGGAACGGGTGAGAGGATAGTTGATGAGGCCGTGAGACTTTTAACTCGCCTCCGCGAGAGCGGAAGGTGATGGAGGAGGATTCGAATGAGACGGGGTGTTATTCACGTCATCTCTCATTATCTCTCTAACGTCCTCCTATCTGTTCACTGCCCAGAGCCACATCCCTCTTAGCGATCTCTTCCCACAGACTGCTGCCAAGATAAGCAGCTTGAAGCAAAGAACCTTGATTTCGGATCAAGAATAGTTTAAAATAACCTTCCGTCAGATCTGAGTGGGAAAGCTTAACGCTCAAATTTCCTTTGAGTGTAGCGGTTATCCATTAGGAGACAGGAGGCAGGAAACAGGAGACAGGAATATAGATTTTCCCCTGCCTCCTGCTTCCTGTTTCCTGTCTCCTTCCAACTCTGAGAAATAAGCACTTCTGACCTCTCAGATCTCCGCTACACT